>JANXYI010000092.1 GCA_025350085.1 Deltaproteobacteria bacterium | reverse complement strand
ATGACTCCGGCGACGAGGACGGCGAGCGCCACGGCCGTCCCGAGACCCCGAGCCGCAAGAATCCGCTGGAGGAGTTCACCCGCGACCTGACGGCCAAGGCGAAGTCCGGCGGCATCGACCCGCTCATCGGCCGGGCCAGGGAACTGGAGCGCACCATCCAGGTGCTGGCGCGCCGGCGCAAGAACAACCCCATCCTGGTGGGCGACCCGGGCGTGGGCAAGACCGCCCTGGCCGAGGGCCTGGCCCTTCAAATCGCACAGGGCCGCGTTCCGGAACAGTTCCTCGATTCCCAGGTCTTTGCCCTGGACATGGGCGCGCTTTTGGCCGGAACCAAGTACCGCGGCGACTTCGAGGCCCGGCTCAAGGGTGTGCTGGCGGAGCTTAAGAACATCCCGAACGCCATCCTCTTCGTGGACGAGATCCACACCATCGTGGGCGCGGGCGCGGTCTCCGGCGGCAGCCTGGACGCCTCGAACATCCTCAAGCCGTTCCTGGCCTCGGGCGAGATCCGCTGCATCGGCTCCACCACCTTTGAGGAGTACCGCACCCATTTCGAGAAGGACCGCGCCCTGTCCCGCCGCTTCCAGAAGATCGACATCCTGGAGCCCAGCGTGGAGGAGACCATCGAGATACTGAAAGGCCTCAAGCCCTACTACGAGGTCTTCCACGGCGTGACCTACACGCCCCCGGCCATCAAGTCCGCGGCCGAGCTCTCGGCGCGCTACATCACCGAGCGCTTCCTGCCGGACAAGGCCATCGACGTGCTGGACGAGGCCGGGGCGCAGTTCAAGCTCTCGGCCAGCGCCGCCAGCAGGCTGCGCAAGGGCGGGTCAATGGACGGAGCAAAGACTGGCAAGATCACGGCCCTGGACGTGGAGCGGGTCATCGCCCGCATGGCGCGCATCCCGCAGAAGCGCCTGTCCGGCCTGGACAAGGACCGACTGCGCGATTTGGAGGACGAGATCAGGAAGTCCGTGTTCGGCCAGGACGAGGCCGTGGGGGTGCTGGCCAAGGCCATCCGGCGTTCGCGCGCGGGCATGAAGCAGCCCGGCCGCCCGCTGGGGGCCTTCCTGCTCACCGGCCCCACGGGCGTGGGCAAGACCGAGCTGGCGCGGCAGCTGGCCCAGGTCCTGGGTGTGCAGTTCCTGCGCTACGACATGAGCGAATACATGGAGAAGCACGCGGTGAGCCGCCTCATCGGCGCGCCCCCGGGCTACGTGGGCTTCGACCAGGGTGGCCTGCTCACCGAGGCCGTGCGCAAGAGCCCGCACTGCGTGGTGCTCTTCGACGAGATCGAGAAGGCGCACCCGGACGTGTTCAACATCCTGCTCCAGGTCATGGACTACGCCACCTTAACCGACAACACCGGCCGCAAGGCCGATTTCCGGCAGGCCATCCTGCTCATGACCAGCAATGCGGGGGCCGAGACCCTGGCCAAGGGCGGCCTGGGCTTCTCGCGCCAGGACGAAAAGGCGGCGGCCAGCGACCGCAAGAGCGGCTCGCTCAAGGCCATCGAGCGCCTGTTCAGCCCGGAGTTCCGCAACCGGCTGGACGCCATCGTGCCCTTTGAGGCGCTGACGCGCGAGACCATGCTCAAGGTGGTGGACAAGAACGTGCGCGAGCTCTCGGACCAGCTGAGGGACCGCCGCGTGAGCGTGCGCCTGACCGAGGCCGCGCGCACGCACTTGGCCGTGCTGGGCCATGATCCGGCCTATGGCGCCCGACCCATGGCCCGTGTGGTCCAGGTGGAGATCAAGGACGCCATCGCGCCGGAGCTGTTGTTCGGCAGCCTGCAAAAGGGCGGCGAGGTGCTGGTGGATTTGGCGCCGGGCGTGGACCCCGAGGTCAAGCCGCTCTGCTCCAAGGCCAGCAGCGGCGCCTGTTCCGGGGACTTCGCCTTCAGCTACACCCCGACGCCGCACCCGACGGGAAAATAGCCGGACTTCTCGTCCAGGATACCGGCCCGCATGACCATCTACCGCCTCTTTGACGAGCCCGTGTTCCCGGACCCGGCCGAGGCGGACCCGGACGGCCTGCTGGCCGTGGGCGGGGACCTCTCGCCCGAGCGGCTCGTCTCGGCTTACGCGGGTGGCATCTTCCCCTGGTACGGCGAGAACTCGCCCATCCTCTGGTGGTCGCCGGACCCGCGCCTAGTGCTCGAACCCTCGCGCCTGCACGTGCCCCGGAGCCTCACGCGCGTGCTGAACTCCCGGCGCTTCCGCTTCAGCCTGGACACGGCCTTTGAGCAGGTCATCTGCGCCTGCGCACGCACACA
>JANXYI010000035.1 GCA_025350085.1 Deltaproteobacteria bacterium | reverse complement strand
CCGCGCATGAGGTGGATGAAGACCTCCTCCAGGCTGGTGCGGATGACCCGCCATTCGTGCCCGTTTCCGGTCTGGCCGTTCTCCTCCTGGAACGGAGAGATGGCCAGCTCCAGGGCGTCGCTGTCCTGGCCGCTCACGTGCAGGGTGTTGCCAAAGGCCACCACCTGGTCCACGCCGGGTAGCGGCCGCAGGGCCTCGGCCAGCTCCGGCAGATTTGGTCCGGACACGCTCCAGGTGCACAGCCCGGCGTGGTCCACGATGCCCTCCAGCGTGTCCTGGGCCAGCAGGTCGCCGTAGGCGATGTAGGCCAGGCGGTGGCAGCGCTCGGCCTCGTCCATGTAGTGTGTGCTGATGAGCGCGGTGACGCCCGTGGCCGCCAGCTTGTGCACCTCGTCCCAGAAGTCGCGGCGCGCGCCAGGGTCCACCCCGGCCGTGGGCTCGTCGAGCAGCAGCAGCCTGGGCTTGTGCAGGGTGCAGGCCGTGAGCGCCAGACGCTGCTTCCAGCCGCCGGACAGGCTGCCGGCCAGCAGGTTCGCGTAGCGCGTCAGGCCCATGCGCGTGAGGCACTCGTCCACCACCTGGGCGCGGTCGGCCAAGCCGTACATGCGCGCCGTGAAGTCCAGGTTCTCGCGCACGGTCAGGTCCTCGTACAGGCTGAAGCGCTGGGCCATGTAGCCCACGTGGGGCTTGATCTCGTCGGCCTGGGTCAGCACGTCAAAACCCAGGCAGGTGCCGGACCCGGAGTCGGGCTTGAGCAGGCCGCAGAGCATGCGGATGAAGGTGGTTTTCCCTGAGCCGTTGGGGCCGAGGAAGCCGAAGATCTCGCCGCGTTTGACGCGCATGTCCAGGCCGTTGACCACCACCTTGCCGTCAAAGCTCTTGGTCAGGCCGGAGACGTCGATGACAAAGTCGTCGGCAACGACGGCTGTACCGTCGACGGGAGCGCTCAAGCCGTTGCCTGTTGCCGTGTCCACGGGCTACTTTCCCGTGCTTGCGTCGATGAGAACATCCACGGGCTGGCCGGGATGCAGGACCAGGGCCGCTTCCGGCGCGGGCCGGGCCTCCACCAGGAAGACCAGCTTGGCGCGGCTGGAGCTGGAAAAGAGAATCGGCGGGGTGTACTCGGCCGTGGGCGAGACAAAGCTGATGCGCACGGCCACGTCGCCCGCGGCGCCGGAGGCGGCCCCGTCAAAGCGCACCCGGGCCTCTTGGCCCACCTGGAGGCGGCCCACGCTCTGTTCGGGCACGAAGAAGCGGACCTTGATGTTCTCCGGCGGCAGGAGCACGGCCACGGGCTTGCCCGCGGGCACCCATTCGCCCTGGGAGAAGAGGGTGTCGAAGACGAGCGCGGCCGCGGGCGCGGCCTGGGACTTCTGGGAGAGCGTCCAGGCGGCCTGCTCCACCCGGGCCTTGGACGCCTCCACCTCGGCCTGGGCCGCATTGACGGCGTCCGAACGCGAGCCCAGCCGCGCCGTGCTCAGGTTGGCCGACATCTCGCGCACCTGCTGGACCTTGAGCTCATAGTCCGTGCGCGCCTGGTCCAGCTCCTCGGTGGAGATGGTGCGCAGCTCGAAGAGCTTCTGGCGGCGCTTGAATTCGGTCTCGGCCAGCCGCATGCTGGTGCTGACCTGGCCCAGGCGTGCGCTGACCGCGGCCAGCTCCGGGGCCCGCTGGCCCTTCTGGGCGTCGGCCAGCCGGTCCGCGGCCTGCTTGAGCGAATGGGTGGCCACGGCCAGGGCCGCGCGCTCGAAGTCCTGCTCCAGAACGAACAGCGGCGCACCGGCCGCCACCTGCTGGCCCCGGCGCACGCGCAGCTCCGAGAGGGCCCCGGCCACGGGCGAGGCTACGTGCACGTACTCGGCCTCCACGTAGCCCTGGAAGGTCTCGGTCTTAGCCAGGGCCAAGTGCCGCACGAGCAAAAGCACCGCGCCCAGCGCGACGAGGGCGATCAGGGCCAGCCGGGCCTTGGGCGGGAGAGTGCGCAGGCGGTTGCGCAGGAGAGTCAGGGGGTTGTCCATGACCCTCCGGTACACCATTTTTGCGCGCTGTGTCAAACGTATGTTTGAAATTGTTGCACGAATGTAGGGTGCCGGACGAGGGCGTCAATGCATCCGGCAGGGCAACGACAGAGCAACGCGGCAGGCTGACCCGGAAAGGCCGCACAACAGGAAACCGCAACAGGGCGGCATCCAGGTGTTCCCGGACGCCGCCCTGTTGCGGTTAGCCGAAGCGTTTCTAAAACTGGTTCACGTCAAAGGTCGTGACCACGTCCTTGTCCCAGCCGTCGAAGAGGAAGTCGTCGGCCTTCTGGTCCGCCAAGAGCCGGAAGGCGTAGCGCACCTGCTCCTCGTAGAAGGCGCAGAAGGCGCCCCGTTTGTCCATGCCGCCGTTCATCTCCTGGGCCTCGGCCGGGCAGGGCGAGCCGCAGAAGTGGCGGATGGCGCAGCTCCGGCACGACTCGATGTCCTCGACCTTGCGGCCGGTGACGCGGCTAAAGGCCGGGGACACGAGCACCTCGTCCAGGTTGTCCGTGAACAGGTTGCCGCCGCTGTAGTCCGGCAGGCCGATGAATTCGCTGCACGGGAACAGCCCGCCGTCCGGGGCCAGGGCAAAGAAGCAGCGCCCGCCGCCGCAGGGCGAGATGTCGCACATGAGCCGCCGGGCCGTGGGCGCCACGATGGCCAGGAGGATGTTGGCGAAGTTGGCCACCACGAGCTTGCGGCCGGTCTTCTGGTACAGCTCGTGCGTGCGCTCCAGGGCCTGGATGAAGTACTTGGCCGCGGCGCCTTCGTCGGGCTTGAGGGCCCTGGACGCGGGCATGGTGCAGCGCAGGATGTTCAGCATGGTCACCGGCACCTCGCGTTCGTGCAGGAACTCCACCAGCCGGGGCAGGCCGCGCAGATTTTCCTTGGTCACGGTGCAGATGACGTTGTGCAGCGGGTAGCCCTTGAGCCGGTCCATGGCCCTCAGTGTGCTGTCGAACACGCCCTGGCCGCCCCAGGTGGTCCGGGTGCGGTCGGCCATGCGCGCGGTGGCAGCGTCGAGCGACAGCCCGATGCCGACCTTGTGGCTGGTCAAAAAGGCGATGGCGTCCTCGTCCAGGTTGGTGGCGTTGGTCTGCACGCCGAAGCTGAATGCACCGGCAAAGCGCTCGATGCCCGCAAACACGGCCTCGCGGTTGAGCAGCGGCTCGGCCCCGTGGAACACGATCTGCGGCAGGCGGCCCGCAGGCAGGTGCGCGCCGAACCAGTCCCTCAGCCTGGCCAGGGCGTCCAGCAGCTTGTCCTTGCTCATGTGCTCGCCGCTCTTGCGCATCTCGGAGGGGATGTAGCAGTAGCCGCAGTTCAGGTTGCAGCGCGCCGTGGGGTTGAAATACACCGCTGAGGGCGTGAGCCCGAAGCGCAGGGTGTGCATCTCGTTCGCGAAGGCGTCCGCGTTGGCGCGCACGGCAGCCAGAAAACGCGGCGAGCGCAGGGTCTGGGCCAGAATGTTCTTGCGCACCAGGGACCAGAAGGCCGTGTCCGGGTCGATGAGCGCCAGGTGCGTCTTGTGGCCGATGTCCACGGGCACCAGCTGCGGGCCGTCGCCGGTGTTGGCGTAGCGGCCCGCCCGGGCCGCTTCGCCGACAGGATTGGCTGCGGAATTGGCTGCGGTCATGCTACGGCTTCGCCTTGTCGCTGATGAGGATGTAGTGCGACAGGCCGGTGCCCTCGGCCGAGCACTTCTTGCGGAAGGCGATGACGTCCTTGGCCTTGGGCTGGCTGGGCTTCTTCTGGGTGCCGGTCTGGGTAGCCATTG
>JANXYI010000031.1 GCA_025350085.1 Deltaproteobacteria bacterium | reverse complement strand
CTGGCTCAGGAGGAACCTGAGCCAGCCCTTTCGGCTGATGAGGGGGGCCGGGGGGCATCATGCCCACCGGCGGGGTCCAGGGGCGGAGCCCCTGGCTTATTTCATTTCGATCTTGGCCAGCCCCTTCATGTACGGGCGCAGCGCCTCGGGCAGCACCACGGAGCCGTCGGCCTGCTGGCCGTTTTCCAGCACCGCGACCAGCGTACGGCCCACGGCCAGGCCCGAGCCGTTCAGCGTGTGCAGGTACTCGGACTTTTTCGCGCCCCTGGCCTTGAAGCGGATATTGGCGCGCCGGGCCTGGAAGTCCAGGAAGTTCGAGCAGGACGAGATCTCGCGGTACTTGCCCTGGCCCGGCAGCCAGACCTCGATGTCATAGGTCTTGGCCGAGGAGAAGCCCAGGTCGCCGCCGCACAGCGCGATGACGCGGTAGTGCAGGCCCAGGCGCTGCAGCACCATTTCGGCGTGGCCGGTCAGGAGTTCCAGGTCGGCCATGGAAGTCTCCGGGCGGGCAAAGCGCACCAGCTCGACCTTGTGGAACTGGTGCTGGCGGATGAGGCCCTTGGTGTCCTTGCCGTACGAGCCCGCTTCGGAGCGGAAACAGGGGGTCAGCGCGCAGTAGGCCACGGGGAGTTCGTCCTCGTCGAGCACCTCTGCCGCGTGCAGGTTGGTCACCGGCACCTCGGCCGTGGGGATGAGGTAGTATTCCTGGCCTTCGATTTTGAAAAGATCTTCCGCGAATTTAGGCAGTTGCCCCGTGCCGGTCATGGCCTGCCTGTTGACGATGAACGGCGGCAGCACCTCGGTGTAGCCGTTTTCGGCCGCGCAATCGAGCATGAAGGCAGCCAGCGCGCGCTCAAGTTTGGCGGCCCAGCCGAAGCTCACGCAGAAACGCGAGCCCGTGATCTTGCCCGCGCGTTCGAAGTCCAGTCCCCCAAGGGCCTGGCCCAGCTCCCAGTGCTCCTTGGGCGCAAAATTCAGGCTCGGCTTTTTGCCCCAGGTGCGGATGACCGGGTTCTCTTCCTCTGAGCAGCCCTCAGGCGTGGACTCGTGCGGGATGTTCGGCACCTTGAGCAGCCAGTCGGACTCGCTCGTCTCGATGACGGCCAGTTCGGCGTCCAGCTCCTTGATGCGCTCGCCCATCTGCGACAGGGCGGCCATGAGCCCGCTCGCGTCCTGGCCAGCGCGCTTCAGCTTCGCCACCTCGGCCGAGCCCTGGTTGCGCTCGGCCTTGAGCCCCTCGGCCTCGCGGATGAGCGCGATGCGTGCCTCGTCCAGGCGGGCAAACTCGGCCACGTCCGGCTCGGTCTTGCAGCGCCGTTTGAGGCCCTGGCTGACGGCGTCCAGGTTCTTCTGCACAAATTTCAGGTCAAGCATGGGCGTTCATCTCCTCGCAAGTGGTGCGCGAAACGCGCTGCGTGTGGGTGTACCCAATGCCGGGCCGGGAATAAAGGGGGAAATGCGGGCTAGGGCTCAATGCCGTTCTCGATGTTTTTGCGGCGCACATGGAGCAGGTAGGCCACGATCAGGGCCAGGCCGATGGGGCCGAGGTCCTGCTGCCACAGGAACCAGCCCGAGAGCGGCGGGCCCAGCACCAGGGCCGCCACCTGCAATTTCTTGCGGCGGTCGAGCGGCCGAGCCAGCCAGGCGTTTTCCAGGCCGATGAGCTTTTCCACTACGGGCAGCAGGCGCCGGAGTTCCGTGTGCGCCATGGGCGGCAGGGGCAGCGGCAGGCAGCCCGCCGCGAGCGCCAGGACCGCCAGGGTCAGCAGGGCGAGGTTGTGGGTCAAGAGGCCAAAGGGCAGGATGGCCAGGCAGGCCGTGTGCACGCACCAGTTCCAGGGCTCGCGGCGTCTCAGGCGCAGCTTGTGCAGGATGTTGCCACCCCGTTCGCGCAGGCTGGCCAGGGATTGTCCGTTGTTCATGCGTCACAATTGCCACGGCCGCCCCTGTTCTGTAAACTGCCGGAAACACGGAGCAGGGGTGCGGGCATGAAAAAGGGTTCCATTCAGGGGTTGCTGGAGCAGGAAAATGCGGAACGCCTGGGTCCGCTGGCCTCGGACGCGGCCCGGCACTTGTCCGGCCAGGGCTGGCTGCTGGCCACGGCCGAGTCCTGCACCGGAGGCCTGCTTGCGCACACGCTGACCAATCTCCACGGCAGCTCGGCCTGGTACCACGGCGGGGTGGTCTGCTATTCCAACGCGCTCAAGACCGGGCTGCTCGGCGTGGCCCCGGCGCTCATCGCCGAGCATGGCGCGGTGAGCGAGGCCGTGGTGCTGGCCATGGCCCGGGGCGCGCTCAGGCTGCCGGGCCTGCCCGAGGGCCGGGGCGCGGCCATGGCCGTGTCCGGCATTGCCGGGCCCAGCGGCGGCACACGGGAGAAGCCCGTGGGCACGGTCTGGATGGCCTGGGCCTGGCCGGGCGGAATCCGCGCCGAGCAGTTCCTGTTCCGGGGCTCGCGCCTAGCGGTGAAGACCCAGAGCGTGGCCGGGGCCCTGTTCGGCCTGGCGACCTTTGCCCGCTAAAGCGCCCGGTACGAGCAACCGGCAGCGCGCCGAGGAGCCCGCCATGCCCGGCCAGCCCCTGCCCAGCCCGAATCGTCCCTTCCGCTGTTTTGTGGGCCTGCCCCTGCCGGAGTCCTGGCAGGCGGGGCTTTTGCACGCCACTCGTCGGCTCGCGGAGGTTTTGTCCTCGCGCATCAGCTGGACCCAGCCGGGCAACTGGCACCTGACCTTGAAGTTCCTGGGCAACGTGGACGCGGCGCAGCTTCCGGCCGTGGTGGAGGCCTTGCGCGGGGTCCGCTTTGCGTCCTTCACCCTTACCGCGGGCCAGGCCGGGTCTTTCCCGGGGCTGGGCCCGCGGCCGGGTCCGCCGCCCAGGGTGCTTTGGCTGGGCCTGGCCCTGGGCGGAGAGCAGTGCGTCCGGCTGGCCGCGGATGTGGAGCAGGCGCTTTTGTCCCTGGGCTTTGCGCCCGAGGCGCGGCCCTTCAGCGCGCACCTGACCCTGGGCCGGGTCAAGGACGCGGCGCGGGGCGATGACTGGGGCGCGGTTGAGCGGGCCGTGGCCGAGCTGGCCGTGACCGGCGAGGTCTGGCCAGCGGCCGGAATCAGCGGCTTTGTGCTCTGGCAGAGCCTGCCCGGGGCTGGGGGCCCGCAGTACAAGGCCCTGGCGCAGTTCCCGGCCCGGCAGGGCTGAGGGGGCTGGCGGGCCGCAGCCCGGTTTTTTCGTCTCCGTAGTGCCGCGTGGCCCGGTCCCTGGCCGTGCGGCATCTTCCCGGCCCCACGTGATTTCCCCGAATCGCTGATTACGTATATAGACAGTCGCGATATCGTCGCACGGCATATCTATAGATAATCTTCGCGGTCAGGGCTTGGCACGATCACAAATTTACGATAAGCAAATCCCTCCGATCAGAGAGGATATTATTCACTGCCGCGTTGCCGGGCGGGAACCGCCGTCTGAGTGCAACAATGTGGTTAAGTCCATATCCTTGCGCGCCGGGAGTGGGCGCTTCCACCGGCCCCCCCCCCCGGGCCGGGTCTGTCGCCCTGAACAGCCTGATTTGCCATGCCCATACGAATCCCTGGAGGACGATATGTTCCGCAAAAACATCAGCACAGTGCTCATCGCCTCGGTGACCCTGGCCGTGGTCCTGGCCGTGGGGGTGATCGTCGCGTATGTCACCAGTTCCTCGAACAGCATGATGACCAGCGTGCAGCAGCAGTCCATGCAGCAGATGTCCACGGCCACCCAGGCGGCGCTAGACAGCTACATGGGCAACACCAAGGGGCTGGTGGAGACCCTGGCCGTGCAGAAGGCCATCACCGAGGCCTTTGAGGGCGACCCCAAGCGCGCCAGGGAGCGTCTACTGGACTACATCAAGGCCAACCCGGAGATCTGGGCCATCTTCCTGTTCGACAGCCAGGGCGTCATCCTGGCCGGGTACAACGCCAAGCAGGAGGACCTGACCGGCCAGAGCCGCGCGGACCGCGACTATGTCAAGGCCGTGGTCGGGGGGCAGGATTTCTTCATGGCCAAGGAGATCATCAAGGCCAAAAGCGGCGACGGCGAACTGCTCATCTTCCCCATGGCCAAGGCCATCAAGGGCGCGGGCGGCAGGGTGCTGGGCGGCGTGGGCGTATTCCCCAAGTGGGAGGCCTTTACCAAGGCCTTTATCGACCCGCAGCGCTTCGGTACGCGCGGCTACGCCTTCATGCTGGACGGCAAGGGCAGGTTCATCGCCCACAGCGACAAGTCGCTGCTGCTCAAGGACATGAGCGAGAACGGGTTCATCCGCAAGGC
>JANXYI010000022.1 GCA_025350085.1 Deltaproteobacteria bacterium | reverse complement strand
AGCGGGAGGGCGTCTTCGTGCCCAACCCCGCGGCCGAGAATCTGGCCAACCTGCCCCCGGACTTCTACCTGCGCCGCATGGCGGGCAAGAACCCGGCCCATGTGCGCGTGTACTACTGCGCCCAGTACGGTTTTGTGCAGGACGGCCTGCCCGTGTACCCGGAGTTCAGCGACGCCCGGCACGTGGCCCAGGCTGAACTCAGCCCGGTGGACGGCCTGCCGCTCTACGTGGGCCTGGACTTTGGCCTGACCCCGGCCGCGGTCATCGCCCAGCGCCTGGCCTCGGGCCGCTGGCTGATCCTCGACGAGCTGGTCAGCCGCGACATGGGCATGCTGCGCTTTGCCGGGCTGCTTGGCGAACTCCTGCGAAACCACTACGGCAACCACAACCAGGAGATCTGGGGCGACCCGGCGGGCATGGCCCGGGCCCAGACCGACGAGCGCACCCCTTTTGACATCCTGCGCGCCTGTGGCCTGCCTGCCCGGCCAGCGCCGAGCAATGACCCGCTGCTCCGGCGCGAGGCCGTGGCCGCGGCGCTCGCGCGCGACATTGACGGCCTGCCCGGGCTGCTGCTCTCGCCGCGTTGCGTGACCCTGCGCAAGGGCATGGCCGGGGCCTGGCACTACCGCCGCCTGGAGGTCGCGGGCGAGGCGCGCTTTGTGGACACGCCGGACAAGAACCGCTTCTCGCACGTGTGCGAGGCCGCGCAATACCTCATGCTCGGGGCCGGGGAGGGCAGGCGGCTGCTGGCCCCGGACCGGCCCGCTGGTCCGCGCCAGGCGCGCAGCGTGAATCAGGCGCGGGGGTGAGGGGATGGGAGAAACCCTGTCAACAGGGAATTATTGTCCTTTTAGCGGCCAATAACGGGTGATATTTGTCCCGGCCATAAAAGCCGTGCTATATTCCATTGAAAGGCCATAGGAGGTCGGATATGGAAACGGAAAATACGGACAAGCGCATTTGGACCTGGGTGAGCGAGGACTGCAAGTCAGCCGCCGCCGGAATGAGCCTGGGGTCGGCCAGCGGCACCAAGATCGGCGCGGGCCACAAGCCGCAGCCCTATGGCTGGCACGGCTACTACGGCGAAACGGGCGGCGGCTCTTCGCCCGGCCCGGTGTACCGGGGCAAGGTCACGCCGCCCTACGAGATGCGCGGGCCGGTGACGCCGCCCGCCCAGACGGGCCAGGCGCAGAGGCCGCGCGCGCCTCTGAGTGAGGGCGGGAGGGTGGTTGCATCGACGAAGAATGATGTTCCCGGAAAGAAGAATCCGAACCCGGAGGCCTTGCCTCCAAAGACCCGCGAACAGGTGCAAAACGTGCTGGACAAGTCACCAAGTGCTCACGACTTCAACATGAACAGCGGCTACCGTTCCGGCGACAAGGGGCCTCATGGCGAGGGCCGGGCGGTGGACATTAACCAAGTCAATGGCCAAAAAGTCTCTGACGCTGTTAGCCCCGAAGTGACCGCAGACCAGCGCGAAGCGATGCGGGCGCGGCTTGAGGAAATCAGGACTGCCGCAGAAGCGAACAAAGAGGTGGAAGCGTACATCGACCCACTGGACGGGTACTTCCAGCCTGCTGATCCGAACAGCAAAAGTCCAGGCCGTAAAGCTAAATCCGAGGAAATCTATGACCACCGGCACCACATCCACATCACCATCCGTAAGTAACAGGAGAACCTGATGCGCATCCTTCTCCTGCTTATTGTCACTACTCTTTTGATTGGACCGCCAACCGAAGCGTACTCCCAACGGGTGAAGATCACTTACCACGCTGCGGAAACTGAGCCGGAGAGCGCAGAGGAAAACGCCGCCCATGCCGAGGGCCGCGCCGTGGACTTCAATGAGGTGAACAAGATGCCGGTGCGTCTGGCTGTCGATCCCACCGCACGGAAAGCCAAGCGGGAGGCAATGCGGAAACTTCTTCGCGAGGTTGAAGCTTCGGCCCGCAGCAACCGTGAGGTGGAGCTGTTTTATAGCCCCCTCGGTGGCTTCCACAGGGACACAGAAACTCGGGAGATCATCCGCGAGGCGACGAAGGAAGAAGTGGACGCGCACTGGGATCATATCCACATGACCATTATGAAATGAAGCTCAGGATGCAAGCCAACGCCACCATGGTCCGTTTCCCTTATGGGGATTCCAAAGGGCCTTGAGGCCCTTTGGCCGCCGGAGGCTATTCTCCCCCTCACCTCCCCCCTTGCCATCGCCCCGCCGATGCTTAAATCCCGTGGATGCCAAAAACATCGCCCCAAAAGCCCAAAAAGATAGACACACCCACCCCGCCTGCCCCGCGCGGCGTTATCCACATCGAAGGCGCCCGGCACCACAACCTGAAGGACCTGACGCTCGACATCCCGCGCGAGCAGCTGGTTGTGGTTTGCGGGCCGAGCGGCTCGGGCAAGAGCACCCTGGCCTTTGACATCGTCTACGCCGAGGGCCAGCGCCGCTACGTGGAGTCCCTCTCGGCCTACGCCAGACAATTCCTGCCGCAGATGGACAAGCCCCAGGTGGACAAGGTCGAGGGCCTGTCGCCGGCCATCAGCCTGGAGCAGCAGACCGCCACCAAGAACCCGCGCTCCACCGTTGGCACGGTCACCGAGGTCTACGACTTCCTGCGCGTGTTCTACGCCCGGCTGGGCACCTATTTCTGCCCGCAGTGCCACAAGCCCATTGCGGCGCAGACCAGCGACGAGATCGCGGCCAGCATCATGGCCATGCCCGAAGGCACGCGTATCCTGCTTTTGTCCCCGCTCGTGGAGCACCAGAAGGGCACGCACAAGGAGCTCTTCGCCCGCCTGCGCAAGGAGGGCTTTGCCCGTGTGCGCGTGAACGGCGAGGTGCACACTCTGGAAGAGGTCCCGGACCTGGACAAGCTCAAAAAGCACACCATCGAGCTGGTGGTGGATCGCCTGGCGCTCAAGCCCGATCTGCGCCCGCGCCTGGGCGACTCCCTGGAGCTGGCTCTGCGCCATGGCCAGGGCAGTGTCATCGTGAGCGAGCTTGGCGTCAGCGGGCATGGCCCGGCGACGCAGGGCAAGAAGGCCAAAAACGCGGCGAAGCCGACGGACCGCTTCTTCAGCACCTCCAGCACCTGCGCGGACTGCGGCCTGTCCATGCCCAAGCTGACCCCGCAGCTGTTCTCCTTCAACAGCCCGCAGGGCGCCTGCCCGGAATGCTCGGGCCTGGGCAGCGTGGACTATTTCGAGTTCGACCTGCTCGTGCCGAACAAGGGCCTGTCGCTGCGCGAAGGCGGCATCCTGCCCTGGCGCAACCAGCGCCTGTTCGCCCGGCACGAGGACGCGCTCAGGCGCCTGGGCAAGCGCCACGGCTTCACGCTCACGACCCCGCTGGGCGAGCTGTCCGAGGCTGCGCGCACCGCGCTCGTCGAGGGCGACGGAGCTTCGGATTGGCCGGGCGTGGTGCCGCTGCTCGAAGAAGGCATGAACCTCGGGCCCATCTGGCGCGACGAGCTCTCGCGCTATCGCCAGAGCCGCCCCTGCCCGGCCTGCCTGGGCGCGCGCCTCAAGCCCGAGGCCCTGGCCGTGCGCGTGCCGGCCAAGCCCACGGCAGCCGAGGGCGGCCTGTCCATCCACGACTTCTGCACCCTGTCCATCGCTCGCGCCCTGGACTGGCTGTCTGCCCAGGACTTCGCCGGGCATGATGCGCAGATCGCCGGGCCGCTCTTGAAGGAACTGACGCACCGCCTGGGCTTCATGAAGGGCGTGGGCCTGGACTACATCTCGCTGGCGCGCAACATGGGCACGCTCTCCGGCGGCGAGGCCCAGCGCATCCGCCTGGCCAGCCAACTGGGCTCCGGGCTGGTGGGCGTGACTTACGTTCTCGATGAGCCCAGCATCGGCCTGCACCCGCGCGACAACGAGCGGCTCCTGCGCACCCTGCGCAGCCTGCAGGCGCGCGGCAACACGGTGCTCGTGGTCGAACATGACGAGCCGACCATCCTCTCGGCCGACCACGTCATCGAGCTGGGCCCGGGCTCGGGCGAGCTGGGCGGGCGCATCGAGTTCCAGGGCAGCGTGGACGAGCTCCTGAACACCAGCCAGTCGCTCACAGCCAAGTATCTGCGCGGCGATTTGCGCATCGAGCGGCCCGAGACCCGGCGCCTGCCCGTGGCCATAGGCGGGTTCACGCACCTGGGCATCCGCGGGGCAACCGCCAACAACCTGAAGGGCCTGGACCTGGACATCCCGCTCGGCGTGCTGGTCTGCTTCACCGGCGTGTCCGGCTCAGGGAAAAGCTCGCTGGTGGTCGACACCCTGTACAAGCACCTGGCCCTGTCCCAGGGCATCAAGGTCGACCAGCCCGGGCCGGTGAGCGGCTTTGTGGGCGCCGCGTCGGTGGAGAAGATCGTGGCCATCGACCAGACGCCCATCGGCCGCACCCCGCGCTCCAACCCGGCCACCTACACCAAGGCCTTTGACGAGATCCGGGGCATCTTCGCGGCCACCAAGGACGCCCGGGTGCGCGGCTATGCGCCCGGCCGCTTCAGCTTCAACGTCAAGGGTGGCCGCTGCGAGGCCTGCCAGGGCGACGGCCAGATCCGCGTGGAGATGCACTTTCTGCCCGATGTCTATGTCACCTGCGACGTCTGCAAGGGAAGCCGCTACAACGCCCAGACCCTCGAGGTGTGCCACAAGGGCAAGAACATCGCCGAGGTGCTGGAGTTGACCGTGGCCGAGGCGCGTGAGTTCTTCAGCGCGCACACCGCCCTCGCGCGCCGCCTGGAGGTCCTCGAACAGGTGGGCCTGTCCTACCTGCGCCTGGGCCAGCCCGCCACCACGCTCTCCGGCGGCGAGGCCCAGCGCATCAAGATCTCGCGCGAGCTCGGCAAGCGCAACCTGCCCGGCGCCCTGTACATCCTGGACGAGCCCACCACCGGCCTGCATATGCACGAGGTCGGCAAGCTCATCCGCGTGCTGCACCGCCTGGTGGACAAGGGCGCCTCGGTCATCGTCATCGAACACAACGCCGATGTGGTCCTGGCGTCCGACTACGTCTTTGACCTCGGCCCCGGCGGCGGCGAGTCCGGCGGCCAGATCGTGGCCCAGGGCACGCCCGAGGCCATCATGCAGAACCCCGAGTCCGTCACCGGCCGCTTCCTGGGCGACGAGGCCAAGTAAGAGAAGATGCCTCCGGCGGCCAAAGGGCCTGAGGCCCTTTGGAATCCCCATGACGCCGAACGGGCTGTTTCAGGAGGAATCTGAAACAGCCCGTTCGGCTTTGGTGGTCCCTGGGCAACGAGCCAGGCCAGACGAGGGGGCCCGGCCGCCGGAGGCCTGGCGGCGCAGGGGCGATTCCGGGGCTCCTGGTGCAAAGGCGTTGCCAGGGGCAGCGGGAAAGGATAACAGCAATTGCCGAGACGCTGAATGCGCCCCCTCAACCCATTGCAAAGGAAGGCCCGTGGCAAAGCCAAATTATCAGTACGAGAAGCGCTCCAAGGAGCTGGCCAAGAAGAAGAAGAAGGAAGAGAAGCTGCGCCGCAAGCAGGAGAACGCCTCGCGCCCGGTGGAGCTTGACGAGTACGGCAATCCCATCGAGCCCGCGCCGGACCAGGGCGAGGCCGTGGAGCCGCAGGCCTAGGTTTTTCCCGGTTTTCGGGGCTGCCCGGGCGGGTGGCCTCTCCTGTCCTAGAACGTCACCGCCAGGCTGACGGAACCGAACATCTGCGGGCCTTTCTGCCCGTCGTACTCCTCTGTCCTGTAGACGTGTGTGTAGGTCAGTTTGACTGACCCGAACACCACGCCGATGCCCGCCATGAGATCCCCCACAAAGGGCTTTCTCGGCACGCTCGGGCTGTGTTCCCAGGTGTTGCCGTCCAGGAAGATGTTGCGGCCCACGGCCCGGCCCTCGGACCCGAAGAACAGGTGCACCCCGGCAAAGGTGTCGCGCCGCAGGCGCAGGTCTTCCGGGTCGGCCGGTGCTGAAACCCCGCCGCCGGGCTGGATGAGCGAGGTGCCGAAGTCCCAGGGCAGGTTGTAGCCCAGGCGCGTCTCGAACCCGGCCGCGGCCTGGGTCAGCACGTTGCCCAGGGTGGCCCCGAAGTGCGGCAGGAAATCCCAGGCCACGTCGCGGCCCAAGTCCACCCGCTTCGCACGCAGCGTCCGCTGCCAGGAGAGCAGCAGCCCCGGCTCGTCATGGATCTGGTTGTGCCAGCCCTGGGCGCGTTGAAAGCCCATGAGGGTGTGGTAGTTGTTCTGGGTCTGGCCAGCCAGGGCCGAGGGCCCCACCACGCCGATGCTCGTCTCGAAGCTGTCCAGCTGCTGCGCGGTCTTGGCGTGCAGGGCCAGGGACAGGTAGCTCCAGCCCGCATAGGGCCGGTCGCCTGGCTGCGGGGCCTGGGTCTGGGTGTTGTGCGGGGTGTACATGTTCTGGCCCAGCGACAGGGCCACGTTGTACTGCTGGCCCGGCTCGTTCACAAAGGGCAGGCGCTCAAGGTAGGGCAGGACAAAGCCCGGCAGGCGCTCGTCCTCGGCGTATTTCTTGAGGTCGCCGGAGATCCAGGTGAGCTTGATGCCGTTGGTGTAGTGCTCGTCCGTGCCCGCGAAGAAGTCGTTCTCCTCGGTCAGGATGAGGGTGGAGCCGGTCTTGGCCGTGGCGTTGCCGGCCGATGGGCTGGCCTCGGCGCAGAGCCCAGGCCGGGCCAACGTCAAAAGGACCAAGGCTGCGCAGGCCAGGGCAAGTGCGGTACGGAAGCGGAGAGGCATGGTCCCTGGTGTGCCCCCGCCGCTGTGGCCTGTCAAGGCCGGGGACTGTTCAAGCCGCGCCGGGCCTGTTAGGAAGGGCCAACCGTCCCCACCAAGCCCGAGGAGGCCCTCCATGCGCTGCTTCCGGACCATCTTCGCTCGGACCGCTGTGCCCTTGGCCCTGGCCGCTGCCGCCGTGCTGGTCCTGGCCGCCTGCAGCGGAGAGCCCAGACTCGAGCGCGTGGACGTGACCTGGGTCAGCATGGACCCGTCGCCGCGCTGGGGCCTGTATCCGGGCTACCGCCAGGAACTTCAGTTCAAGAAGGGATCGGCGTTCCAGGTGGACGTGTACTCCGGAGGCAAGGTCGTCACCGGCGGCATGGTCGGCGACACGGGGTACGCCCTGGCCTTCCGGCCCACGGCCGGAGCCAAGGACATCGAGTCCGAGGCCGCGGGAACCACCGGACTCACCCTCTACGTCACCCTCCGCACGGACAAGGGCGACGCGCGGCGCCTGCTGTGCCTCAAGGTCGAGCGCCGGGACGACAAGATGTACTTCGAGGTGCCGAAGTAGGGGGAATATTTTTTTCGGGGGGCCTGAGGCCCCCCAGCCCCCCACTCGCGCCGAAAGGGCTGGCTCAGGAGGAACCTGAGCCAGCCCTTTCGGTTTGTGTGGTCATGGGAAAGCATACGGGGGTTCCACGGGGCCAATAAACCCCGAAGGGGCCCCTTGGCCGCCGGAGGCCTATTCCGCCCCCGTCGTCGCTAGTTGGTCGGCAGGTACACCAGCTTCTCGTCCAGATCCTGGGTCCAGGGGTTCCTGGAGTTGCGCCAGCCGTCATGCACGCGATGGCCGAGGTCCGGGCTGGCCTTGTCGGCCACCTTTTCGCCCTCGAACCCGTCGACCATGCTGTAAACGTTGGTGAAGCCAGCCTCGATCAGCTTGTTGGCCGCCGCGGCGCTGCGCTGG
>JANXYI010000455.1 GCA_025350085.1 Deltaproteobacteria bacterium | reverse complement strand
TTTCTTCATCCAGCACCCGGACCAGACCATCAACATCAAGGGCTATACCGACGACCAGCCGCCCCCGGCGGGTTCGCGTTTCAGGGACAACTGGGAGGTCTCCTCCATGCGCGCGGTCAATGTTCTGCGCGTGCTCATGTCCCTGGGCATCGAGCCGAAAAGGCTCACCTCCACCGGCCTGGCGGACATGAATCCGCTGTTCCCCAACACCAGCGAGGATTATCGGGCCCAGAACCGCCGGGTCGAATTCGTGCTGGAAAAAAGAGTCTCCGGCAAGTAGGATGTCGCCGATGCGCGGCCGCCGCCCCCAGGGCGAGAGCTGGCGCAAGGCCTAGAATCACCGAGGTGCAGCATGGATTTCGACATCAAGATTGGCGATGATGACACCCTGCGCCGGGCGTACCGCACACGCGTCCCCGGGCTGGACATCCGTATCAACACCAAGAAGGGCCCGCTCGACTTTCCGGTGAGCGACATCAGCGCCTCGGGTTTCGCCTTTGCCGACAACCCGCGCGGCTACAGCTCCGGCATGGAGTTCACCTTCGACCTCATGCTGAGCAAGAAGCTCTTCTTGACCGAACTCAAGGCCAAGGTCATGCGCGTGCTGACGGACAAGGGCATCATCGGCTGCGACTTTCTGGCCATGGAGCGCAGCCAGGAGATCAAGCTGGACAAGCTCGTGCTGGAAGTCCAGAAGCGCCTCATCGAGCTGCGCAAGAGCAAGCGCGAGGCCGAAGAGTAGCGCCGCCCCCTTAAGTCCGGGCAGCATGGCCAGGCACAAAATCCTCATCGCCAACCGCGGCGAGATCGCCCTGCGCATCCTGCGCGCCTGCGTGAAGCTCGGGCACGACTTCGCCTGCGTCTTTACCCAGGCCGACGCCGCCTCCGGGCACGTGCGCCTTGCGCTTGAGCTTGGCGGGCCGGAGCGGCTCTTTCGCATCAGCTCCTACCAGGACCCAAGCGAGATCCTGGCCGTGGCCGACGCGGCAGAGGTGACGGCCGTGCACCCCGGCTACGGCTTCTTTGCCGAGGACTTCCGCTTTGCCCGGAGAGTGACTGAGCGCAAGCGCCCGCTCGTCTTCATCGGCCCGTCCTGGACGCTGGTGCGCGACCTGGGCGACAAGATCAACACCAAGCGCATCGCCCGCAGCCATAGTGTGCCCACCATCCCGGGCTCGGACCGGCCCATCTACGACGAGCTGGAGGCCGTGGAGCTGGCGCAGACGATCTTCGCCTTCCAGGAGGACCAGGGCATCGAGGAGGGCTGCGTGCTGGTCAAGGCCTCGGCCGGGGGCGGCGGCATGGGCATCGAGGAGGTTTACGACGCCGACAGCTTCCGCTCCGTGTACCGGCGCATTCGCAACTACGCCAAGCGCAACCTGAGCGACGAGGGCGTGCTCATCGAGCAGCGCGTGTTCGACTTCAACCACCTGGAGGTGCAGGTGCTCTCCGAGCGCGGGGGCACAAACCCCGTGCACCTGGGCACGCGCAACTGTTCGGTGCAGAGCCTGGGGAGGCAGAAGCGCATCGAGGTGGCCCCGGGTTTTGACCCGGCGAGCCTCAGCTACGGCTTTGACGCCGCGGGCGTGCTTTCCGCCATCACCCGGCACAGCGTGAACATGGCCGCGCAGGTGGGCTATGACAACGTCGGCACCTGGGAGTGGATCGTGACCCCCCGCGGCGAGCCCTTCCTCATGGAGGTCAACACGCGCATCCAGGTGGAGAACGGGGTCTCGGGCGTCACCGCGCGCATTGTCGGCCGGACGGATGACCAGAACGGGGTGGACGTCGTGGCCGAGCAGATCCGCCTGGGACTGGGCGAGCCTCTCGGCTACACGCAGCAGGACATCTCCTTCACCGGCGTGGGCATCGAGTACCGCCTCCTGGCCGAGGACCCGGACGACCGCTTCACCCCCTGCCTGGGCCGCATCGAGGCCTTTGGCTGGCAAGCCGAGCCCTGGCTCCAGGTCTTCACCCAGGTGCCGGAGCTCACGCGCGGCGATACGCCCTACGAGATCCCCATGGACTTCGACCCCAACCTGGCGCTCGCCATCGTCTGGGGCCAGGACCTGGGAGAGGCCCAGGCGCGCGGCGAGGCGTTCCTGCGCACCCTTGTGCTCGCGGGCACGGACACTGTGGGCTCGCCCCTGCGCACCAACGTGGAATTTCTTTTGCGCCGCACCCAGACCCTGCTGCACTTCTAGGCCGACGGAAACACCAGCCATGGACGCCACCTGATGGATATCGACAAGCGCACCCGGGAGCTGGCCGCCCGGCTCACCTACATCCGGGACATCTTCGGCCCGCGCGAGAACGCCTCGGTAGCCATGCTGCGCACCCGGCTGGAGGAGTTCCTGGGCCAGGCCCCTGCGCTTGGCATGCGCGAGTTGTCCCGCCAGGTGGCCCGGCTGGAGGAGCTCTTCGCCCTTTTGGAGGGCAAGCTGGAGAACGAGCTCACGCCCATGGACCGCGTGCGCATCGTGCGCCATGCGCAGCGCATCTCACTCACGGACATCCTGGAGAACGTCTACGACAACTATACCGAGATCGGCGGCCAGGACGAGTGGAGCATCGATCCGGGCATGCTCATCGCCCGGGCCACCATTGCCCGGCGCATGGGCAGGAAGACCGTGCACCAGTCGGTGATGGTGGTGGGCCAGGAAAAGGGCCACGGCCAGGAGTTCCGCAACGCCGGGTCCATCAAGCCCTGGGGCAACGCCAATGCGCTCTACTACATGCGCGTGGCCGAGACCGAGAACATCCCCATCCATTCCTATGTGTTCACGCCCGGGGCCTTTCCGGTGGAGGACTACCCCGGCGCGGCCCAGCAGATCGCCAAGAATCTCTACCACATGGCGGGCCTCAAGGTGCCCATCATCTCCGTGTTCTCCGAGGGCGGCTCCGGCGGGGCCGAGGCCATTGCGCTGGCCGACCGCCGCCTCATGCTCTCCCACGGCTACTATTCGGTCATCTCGCCCGAGGGCGCGGCAGCCATCGAGGGCGGCCTGAGGGACCGCGCCACGCCCGAGCTCATCGAACGCTGCGCCACAGCGCTGCGCATCACCGCTGCGGACAACCTGGAGCTCGGCTTCATCGACCGGGTCATCCAGGAACCGGCGCTGGGCGCCCGGCCCGAGCACTTTGACTTCTTCCGCCAGCTCCGGCGCGAGGTCATCCGCGCCACCGACGAGGTGGTGCACGCGGCCGAGGGCCTGGGCCCGCTGCGCGGCATGGCCATCCGCCGCCAGGCGAGCACGGGCGACCCCCAGGACATCTTCGTGCGCTGGTCGCTTGGCCAGAAGGCCCGGCTGAAGCTTGTGGACCAGCGCCATGAGAAGTTCCGGGACCTGAGCCGCACGGCCTGCCGCGACAACCGCTCGCTGGGCACGCGCGTCTTCTCTGCCCTTGAGGGCCTGGTCTGGGCTGCGAACAGCACTTTGCGCCACGACCTGCTGGCCCGGCACAAGCGCCGCCTGCTGCGCCTGCTGGAGGCCTTCGAGGCTGAGCTGCGCGCCCTGCGCCAGGGCGTGGGCGGCCCGCTCCAGCGCCTGCTGGGGCTGGACAGCAGCCAGCGGCGCATGGAGATCCCGCCCGAGGCCCTGGAGCGCCTGACCAACCTCTCCTGCCCGGAGGAGGGCGCCTGCCGCCTGGAGGACTCCTGGGTCTACAAAAGCCCCAAGAGCCGCGAGGACCGCACCCTGACCTGCCCGAACACTCCCACCCACGGCTGCCTGGACCTCTGGGCGCCGGACCTGTTCGGGGAGTTCGCCGGGGTCTGCTCCCACTGCGGGCACCACTTTCCGCTCGAATTCCAGTGGTATCTGTACAACGTCTTCGGCTTTGCCCAGGCCTTTGAGTTCAACCGCGAGCTGGAGTCCGGCAACCCGCTCGCCTACGAGGGCTTTGACCTGAAGCTGGAGGAGGCCAAGCGCCAGACCGGCCTGGGCAGCTCCTGCCTCACCTTCGAGACGCACATCGAGGGCCTAGCCATCACGGTGGCCATGCTGGTGAACCCGTTTCGGGGCGGCACCGTGGGCGCGGCCGAGGGCGAGAAGATCATCCGAGCGGCCGAGCGGGCCATGCTCAAGCGCACGCCGCTCATCTTCTATTCCCACGGCACCGCGGGCATCCGCATCCAGGAGGGCACCTGCGGGGTCATCCAGATGCCGCGCGTGACCATGGCCGTGCGCCGCTACATCGAGGCCGGGGGGCTGTACCTGGTGCTCTACGACACCAACTCCTACGCCGGGCCCGTGGCCAGCTTCCTGGGCTGCTCGCCGTACCAGTTCGCGGTGCGCTCCTCGAACATAGGTTTTGCCGGGCCAGGGGTCATCCGCGAGACCACGGGCACCGAGGTTCCGCCCAAATACCACCGTGCATTCTCGGCCTTGTCGCGCGGGCACATTCAGGGTATCTGGGACAGGCGCGACATTCGGAAGAACCTGCACCAGGCGCTTCTGACCATGGGCGGCAAGAACCTGTACTACCGCTAGCGCCGAAAGACGAAAACCATCCGCAGAACACGAAATACTTTAGGGGACACGCTTTGCTGAACGTCAAGGAAATGCTCGAGGAACTGAACGCCTCGCCCTACGAAGAGATCGAGA
>JANXYI010000452.1 GCA_025350085.1 Deltaproteobacteria bacterium | reverse complement strand
CCTCGATCTGCCAGCGCTTGATCTCCTCGAACTTGGCCATGACCTGCTCCACCTGGTGCGGGTACACGAACATGCCCTTGATGCGCGCGGTGGTGTCGACTCTGCCCACGATGTTGCCCAGGCGCGGGCTGGTGCGGCCGCACTGGCAGGGCGCGCGGTCGATGTAGCCCAGGTCGCCCGTGGCCAGGCGGATGAGCGGGTAGGTCTTGTTGAAGGCGGTGACCACGATCTCGCCGACCTCGCCGTCCTTCAGCGGGATGCCGGTGTCCGGATGGCAGATCTCCACAAAGGCGCGGTTGGAGAGGTGCAGGCCGCACTTGTGGAAGCACTCGTAGCCGATGCAGCCGACGTCGGCCGTGCCGTAGCCCTGGCGCATGACGCAGTCGAGCTTCTTTTCGAGCGTGGTACGCATCTTCTCGGAGAATTTCTCGCCCGTGACAAAGGCCACCTCGAGGAAGAGATCCTTGCGCAGGGACAGGCCCAGCTCCTCGGCCTTCTGGGACAGGTGCAGGAGGTAACTCGGAGTGCCGATGTACCCGGTGACGCGCAGCTTCTGCATGATGTCCAGCTGCGAGCCGGTGTTGCCCGGACCGGCGGGGATCACCGCACAGTTCAGGTTCTTGAGCGGCTCCTCGAACATGAGCCCGGCCGGGGCCATGTGGTAGGGCAGGGTGATCTGGGCCACGTCGCCGGGGCGAAAACCCACGGCGTAGAAGCCTTCGGTCCAGCCCCAGTAGTCGTCCATGCGGTCCTCGGGATCGAAGATCGGGCCCGGGGACAAAAACACGCGCCGCAGTTCGCCCAGGTCCTTGGTCAACAGCCCGCCCAGGCGCGGACCCATGCTCTGCAGGAAGATGAGTTCCTTCTTCTTCAGGATGGGCACGTGCTTCAGGTCGGCCAGGGCCTTGAACTTGTCCACGTTGAACTGGGAGCGGTCAAAGCGCTTCTTCACGTCCTCGGAATACCGGTAGGCGTAGGACAAAAGATCCTTCAGCTGGAGCTGATAATATTGGCGGCGCTCGGAATCGTCGAGCACCTCGCGACGGCTGTAGATGCCCTCGGTGCGGTCCTTACGGGTCATGGGCAGGGTCCTCCTGAAAATGTGGCAAAAATGGCGCGCTATTCGGCGAATAGCGCAGCCTAAACCAAGGGGGCGGGAAAAGCAAGGCCTGAGCCAATCCGTCAGCCCGGCCAGAACAGCCAGACCAGCGGGGCCAGGGTCAGACGGTACCAGGCAAAGGGCCTGAGCGTGAAGCGCGACAAAAGCCCGATAAAGGTCCGGATGGCCGCCCAGCCCGCGAAAAAGGAGACCACGAAGCCGATGGCCAGGATGACCAGGTCGCCGTCGTCAAAGAGCCGCCAGTTCTTGAGCAGGTCATAGCCCACGGCCGCGCACATCACCGGCACTGCGGCCAGGAAGGAGTATTCGGCGGCGGTCTTGCGCTCGGCCCCCAAAACCATGCCGCCCATGATGGTCGCCCCGGCGCGCGAAAAACCCGGCCACAGCGCCAGGCATTGGAACAGGCCGATGGAAAGCGCCAGGCGCGGGGTCACGGAGTCCAGGCCGGTCACAGGGCTTGGCAGCCCTGCCCGGGCCTGCCGTGCGGCGCGGGCCTCGACCACGAACATCATCAGCGCGCCGGCCACAAAGGCCAGGGCCACGGTGTGCGGGCCAAAGAGATGGGTCTTGATGGCGTGGTGCAACACAAAGCCGATGCCCAGCGCAGGCAGGGAGGTCAAGAAGAGCAGCCAGATGCCGCGCGGGCCGGAAAAGGGCCGGGCCGGGTCGGTTTTGAGCAGGCCGAGGAAGCGCTCACGGTAGAGCAGCACCACGGCCAGGATGGCCCCGAGCTGGATGGCGATCTCGAAGGTGTCGGCCTTGGGGCCGGTGAAGTCGAGCAGGTGCCCGGCCAGGATGAGGTGCCCGGTGCTCGACACGGGCAGAAATTCCGTCAGACCTTCCAAAAGGCCCATGATCACGGCGATGTACCAGGATGTCATTGGGGGGGGTGCTCCTTCAGGGGTGCGGCTGTAGCATCAACCTGGCCCTGAAGGGGGCGGGTACTGGACGGTGCGGGCGGGGGTCAAGGAAAATGTTTGTGCGCCGCTGCCGGATCACTCGGCTGGCTCCTGTCCGCGTTGACCGGGACAATGGGGCTCTTTTATTGCGGCGCACTGAACTCTTTCTGTGCGAGGGGCGGCTCAATCCGCCATTCTGTGGTTGTCTGTTTCACCCAGGCTGGCTTACCCTCCGTTTGGTGCGTTTCCCCGTCCATGTTCTGGAACCACCGGCCTTTCGGCCTTTTGCCCTGGCCGCCCGTCACTGGGCTTTCTCCCGTGGCAGCCCGCCTCTCGGCCTCTGCCGCTGGCCCCTTCTCCAGGCCGTCTGCCCTCGTGCCGTGGCGGCTGGGCCTCGTCTGGTCCCTTGCACTTCTGAAAGTAAGCATCCCGGCACCGATGTAAAGGTCCGGGGCCACAAATTCCCGCGTCTGGCCGCACCCGGCCGGAATGTTGACATTCGGCCCCGGCCGTCGCACCATGACGCCCATGAGCCTGTCGCTGGCCTTCATCGAACGCCTCGCCGAGGAGCGCATCCGGCAAGCCCAGGAAGAGGGCGCCTTCGACGACCTGCCGGGACGGGGACAGCCCCTTGCCCTGGACGACGACGCCCACGTGCCCGAGGACCTGCGCCTGGCCTGGCGGGTGCTGAAGAACGCGGGCTGCCTGCCCCCGGAGCTCCTGGCCCAGCGCGAGATACACTCCGCCCGCGAGCTCCTGGCCGCCATGACCGACGAGGCCGAGCGCTACCGCCAGATGCAGCGCCTGAACCTGATGATCACGAAGCTCAACATGCTGCGCCGCCGCCCGATCAGCCTGGAGACGCGCCAGGAATACTACGACCGGATCGTGGCCCGGGTACCCGGGCCCGGCACATGAGGACCATTGCCATGCAACGACCTGCCGCCCGCTTTGCCATCCGCTTTGGGGCCGCCCTGCTCTGCCTGACCCTGGCCGCCTGCGCCGGGCAGTCCGCTCCCGGCCGCGACGCCGAGTTGGAACGCGAAACAGGGGCCCTGCGCGCCCGGGTGGAACGCCTGGAAAACGAGTCGGCCACTGAGCGGGCCAGGCTCGCGGCGGACATCGCGGCCATGCGCGAGGACATGCGCGCCCTGCGCGCAGCGCTGGAGGAGGCCTCGCGCAACCTGGCGACCCTGTCCGGCCAGGAGGGCGCGGCCAGGCCGACCCAGCCCGGGAAGGGCCCGCGCCAAGCCCTGCGCGACTCCCTGCGCGGGGTCCTGGAGGTCTCCCGCGAGGCCCTGGAACGCCTGAACCAGGAGCTGGACAAGCAGCTGGCCCAGCCCCAAAAACCGGACAAGCCCGCGCCGGACAAGATTGAACGCTGAGGGTTCGACTCCAACCCACCAGGGCAACCCGTCACGGCCCGCCCGGGCTTGCCCATCAAGACTGTGGACGGGGGCGCACCCCTTGGGGCATAGTCCCCCCTGACCGCCGCCAAGGCGAGTTCCCCCAAGGAGTGCCCATGCGCGCCGTGTTTCCCGTTGCCCTGACCGCCAGAACCCGCCTGCCCGCCTTCGCGCTGGGCCTGGCCATCCTTTGCTGCCTGACCCTGGGCGCGCCAGCCCTGGGCCGGGCCGAGTCGCCCTATGTGCAGGGCCTGGAACTCTACCGCCAGGGCAAATATGCCCAGGCCGAACGTGTGCTGCGCGCCGCCCTGCCCGCAACGGCCTTCACCCAGGGCCAGGCCCTGGCGCCCGCCCTGGGCCAGGCGCCCAGCCTCACCCCGCCCGTGGCGCCGCCCGCCCCCCAGACCGTTGAAACGCCCGAGACCGCCCACGCCCGCGCGGTGCTGGGCTTCACCCTGCTGCGCCTGAACCAGCTCCCCGAGGCCGAGGAACAGTTCTCCCTGGTGCGCCAAAGCCCCGAGGTCCAGGCCGTGGGCCTGCTGGGCGCGGGCTGGGCGGCCTTTGCCCGCGGCCGCACAAGCGCCGCCGTGGACCTTTTATCCGAGGCCTTGGCCAGGGGCAGCGGCCCGTCCGCCCAGACCGCCCGGCTGCCGGACATGCTGCGCGAGTCCGTGCCCGCCGACGCCCGCCTGGGCCAGGGGCTCATCGCCCTGGGCCGGGGCCGCGCCAGCGAGGCCGCAAAACTGCTGGAAGCCGCCGCCCAGGGGCCGGACCTCCTGGGCTCGGCCAAGGAGCTGTTCCTGGCCCTGGGCGATGCCCGCGCCCTGGCCGGCGACACCACGGGCGCCCTGGCCGCCTGGGCCGAGGTGCCAAAACGCACCTCGACCTTCCCGGGTGACGCCCCACGCGACGAACTGGCCCGGCTCAAGACCGCCCGGCTGCTGGAGTCCAGGGGTGACACGGACCAGGCCCTGGCGCTCTTCGCCAGCCTGGCGCGCGGGCGGCACTACCAGGCCGAGGCCCTGCTCGGCCAGGCGCGCCTGCTGCTGGCCCAGAACCGCGCCAGCGAGGCGCTGACCTCCCTGCGCGGCCTGGTGGCCCTGGAGCCGACCCTGGCCGAACCCCTCGGCAAAACCATCGCCGCAGACCCGGTCCTGCGGCCGCTCACCAAGGACTGGGGCCTGGCCTATTTCCACCGCGCCGACTACCTGGAGGCCCTGGCCAAGCTCTCGGCCTACCTGGACGACGTGGACCCCAAGGACTACGCGAGCCTCATGGGCATGGGCTGGAGCCACCTGCGCCAGGGCCAGGGCCTGCAAGCCTGGGAGGCCTTTGCCGATGCCGCGCGCGCGCGCGCGGCCAACGTAAACGAGCCCGTCAGCGCCGAACCCCTGGCCGGCATGGGCGCGGCGGCCCTGTCCCTGGGCCGCGTGGACGAGGCGCGCAGCCTCCTGGCCCAGGCCCTGGCAGCAGAGCCGGGCAATGCCGTGGCGCTCAACACCCTGGGCCACCTGGAGCTGTCGCAGGGCAACCCCCTCAAGGCCCTGGAGTGGTTCCGCGCGGCCTTGAAGGCCCGGCCCGACTACGTGGACAGCCGCCTGGCCGCGGCCAAGATCCTCTTTGACCGCGCCGAGTACGACGCCGCAGCGGCCGAATATTTCCGCCTGGCCACCCAGGAGAAGCGCTCCGTGGCGGCCTTGAACGGCCTGGGCTGGGCGCGCCTGCGCCTGAGCCAGTACGATGACGCGCTGACGGCCTTCACCGAGGCCCGCAGACTGAATCCGTCCCTGCCCGCCGCAGCTTACGGCCTGGGCATCACCCTGGCCAAGCAGGGCCACGCCGACAAGGCCAGCCAGCGCCTAGCCGAGGCCATCTTCCTCAACCCGGACTTTGCCGCCACCCCGGAAGTGCTGGACCTCATGCGCTCCCGGCCGGAGTACGGCGAGCTGTTCCTGGAAATGGGCGAGGCCTACGCGCGCAAGCTGTATCCCACCAACGCCGCGCCCTTCCTCGAGGAGTATCTGAGCCGGAACCCCAACAGCCGCCCCGGCCGCCGCGCCCTGGCCTGGGCCAGCTTCTGGGCCGGGCAGGAGGACAAGGCCCACGCCCTGTTCCAGACGCTCATCACCGTGAACAAGGACGACCCGGACGCACACCTGGGCGACGGCCTAGCCCTGCTCTCGCGCGATCACCTGGACAAGGCCGAGCCCCACCTGCGCGACGCCGTGCGTCTGGACCCCACCAACGCCCTGGCCTGGCGCGCGCTCGTGCTGCTGCTCTCGCGGCAGGGCAAGCAGCAGGAGGCCGTGGCCGCCCAGCAGGGCGCGCCCAAGTCGCGCCTGGAACGCCTGGACCGCATGAGCGCCAGCGGGTTCACGGCCCTGACCGAGGGCCGTCTGCGCGACGCGGTGCGCGATTTCCGCCGCGCCGTGGCGCTGGACCCCGGCCTGGCCGCCCCGCGCTACGGGCTGACCTTTGCCCTGGTGGCCCTGGGCGACCCGCGCCAGGCCCGCGAGGAGCTGCTCTCCGGCCTGAACCTCGACCCGGCCTTCCTGGACGACCAGGAGCTGGGGCGGCTGCTGTCGCGGCACTACGAGCTGGGCGACCTGGCCGGAGACCTGGCCTGGAGCCAGCTCTACGCGCTCAACCTGGCGCCTGCCCGGGCCGGGTTCGAACGCATCCTGGCCAGCACCCCCGGCAACATGGAGGCCCTGTTCGGCCTCGGCGCCACGGCCTACCTGCAGGCCGACTGGGCGCTTGCCGAGTCCTCGTTCGACAAGCTCCTGCCGCGCGCGCCCAGCACCGCCCAGTCCTGGGACAAGTGGAGCCACCTCATGGACAAGCTCGGCTGGGCTGCCTTTCACCAGAAGAAATTCGACAAGGCCCTGCACGCCTTTGACTGGCTGCGCACCTACCACCCGGAGGCGCCCTACGCCGCGCCGCTCTCAGGCATGGGCTGGGCCCTGCTCGGCCTGGACCACCCCGGCCAGGCCCAGAACCTGTTCACGCGCTCGCTGACCATCTTCCCGCGCAACCTCACGGCCATGCTCGGCATGACGGCCCTCAAGAAGGCCCCGGAAACCGACGAAGAAGACATGGACGACGAGCCCGAGCCGTTGCCGGTCAAGAAGAAATCGAAAAAATCCAAGAAGGCTGACGTTGCCGCTGAACCGGCCAAGAAGTCCAAAAAGAAGGCCGCGGACAACGCCGAGCCCGAGAAGAAGGCCAAGACCTCCAAGAAGAAGGCCCAGGCCGAAGAGCCCGCGCCCGCCGAAAAGAAGAGCAAGAAGGCCAAGAAGAAGGCCGA
>JANXYI010000419.1 GCA_025350085.1 Deltaproteobacteria bacterium | reverse complement strand
CCGCGCCACGCCGACCTGCTCGTGGTCACCGGCACCGTGAATCCGCGCAATGCCGTGGTCCTGAAGAACCTCTATGAGCAGATGCCCACCCCCCGGCTGGTCATCGCCATCGGCGCCTGCGGGTGCTCCGGCGGCGTGTTCCGCGAGGCCCCCAACGTGCTCGGCGGCGTGGACAAGGTCATCCCCGTGGACGTCTACGTGCCCGGCTGCCCGGCCAGGCCCGAGGCCATCATGGACGCCGTGGTCGCGGGACTGGCCAAGCTCAAGGGCATTCTGGAGGCCGACCAATGAGCATCGAAGCGACCCCGGTCACCCCGGCCGGGCTTGTGCCTGAGGTGACGCGGCTCAAGGCCGAGGGCTGGCGGCTGGTCACCCTGACCAGCGTGGAGCTGGACGCCACACAGATGGAGGTCCTGTACCACTTTGACCGCGGCCTGACGCTGAAACACCTGCGCGTCGCTGTGGACAAGGGCGGCGGGCTGCCGAGCATCTCCGGCGTCTTCTTCGCCGCCTTCCTGGTGGAGAACGAGATCCGCGACCAGTTCGCCCTCTCCTTCGACGGCCTGGCCCTGGACTACCAGGGCCGACTCTACAACGAGACCGCGCAGACAGCCGAGAGCTCGCCCTTCTGCCGCTACCAGGTCAAAACGGCCGCGGCCACACCCGGTTCCGAGCCCGGTTCTGAGCCCGGCGGCAAGCCCGGCGGCTCAGTCGACATGAAGGAGCCCGGCTGATGGCCCGCACCGTGATCCCCTTTGGGCCGCAGCACCCGGTGCTGCCCGAGCCCATCCACCTCTCGCTCGTGGTCGAGGACGAGCGTGTCATCGAGGCCCTGCCCACGCTCGGCTATGTGCACCGCGGCCTGGAGATGCTGGCCACCAAGCGCGACTATACCCAGATGATCCAGATCGTGGAGCGGGTCTGCGGCATCTGCTCCATGCTCCACTCCCTGTGCTACTGCCAGGGCCTGGAGGAGTTGCTCGCGGTGGAGGTTCCGCGCCGGGCCCGGATGCTCCGCGTGGTCTGGAGCGAGCTGCACCGTTTGCATAGCCACCTGCTCTGGCTGGGCCTGTTCGCCGACAGCTTCGGCTTCGAGGCCCTGTTCATGCAGTTCTGGCGCATCCGCGAAAAGGTCATGGACCTGAACGAGGGCACCACCGGCAACCGCGTCATCGTGTCGGTGAACGTCATCGGCGGTGTGCGCGCGGACCTGGACGCAGGGCAGGTGCGCTGGATCAGGGACACGCTGGCCGAGGTCGAGGCGTCCATCCGGGGCCTGCAGTCGACGATTTTGAACGATGCCACGGTCTGCCGCCGCACCAGGGGCATCGGCGTGCTGACCAGGGAGGCCGCATACGAGCTGGGCGCGGCCGGGCCCATGCTGCGCGCCAGCGGAATCGCCCAGGACCTGCGCCAGCTTGGGTTCGCGGGCTTTGACGAGCTTGACTTCGAGCCTGTGGTCGAGACCTCTGGCGACTGCTGGGCGCGCAGCAGCGTGCGCTTCCGCGAGGCCCTGCAGTCCATCGATCTGGTCCGCCAGGCCCTTAGCAAACTTGACGACAAGCTCACCCCCGGCGAACTGGCGGCCAAGGCCGCAGGTCGGCCCGAGGGCGAGGTGGTGACGCGGGTGGAGCAGCCGCGCGGCGAGTGCCTGTACTACCTCAAGGCCAACGGCAGCCTGTTTTTGGAGCGCGTGCGCATCCGCACCCCGACCTTTGCCAACATCCCGGCGCTCACGGCCATCCTGCCGGGGCTGGACTTCGCGGACGTGCCAGTGGTGGTCCTGTCCATCGCCCCCTGCATCAGCTGCACCGAGAGATAGCCATGAAGCTGCTGCCCACCATCCTGGCCAACCTCATCAACCGGCCCGCCACGCGGGACTACCCGACCTTTGTGCGCGAGCCCTTTGAGAACGCCCGCGGCGAGCTGGTCAACGACATCTCCCGCTGCATCTTCTGCGGCCTGTGCGCGCGCAAATGCCCGTCCCAGTGCCTGCGCGTGGACAGGGATACAGGCAAGGCCGAGGGCACCTGGACCCTGGAATTCTTCGCCTGCGTGGGCTGCGGGGTCTGCGTGGCCGTGTGCCCGGTGAACTGCCTGGCCCAGAAGGCCACGCACCGGCCCGTGGCGCTCGCGCGCGCGGTGATCAGCCTGCGCGGCCCGCTGCCGGAGAAGCCCGCCAAAATGGACAGGCCCGACAGCATCGAGAAAACCGCCGAATAGGCCAACGCCCGAGACAAAACACCACCGCGCCCGTCCGGCATGTTGCTGGGTGGGCGCGATTCTATGTAAAGGGAGGCATGGCTCGGGGGATGCGGCCCTGACCGGGCCGCCTGGAATTCGACAGGCCGGGTTATCGGGACAAATCAGAAGGGCGGCGGATCAGAAGAGCAGGCCAGCAGGGCGGGCCGCGCCTGGACAACGGCCCGGGTCAACAGCATGGGTCACAGGGGTCAGGCTCGAGAATCAGGGCACCCGGCTGCGTTTTCAGGACGCTGTCCACCACCTGGCGGACGTCGGCCAGGCATCACCTGCCCTTCGGGTTCTTCACCGCGCACTGGCTCGACCCGGCCTTCAGCGTGGCGTTGATCTTG
>JANXYI010000415.1 GCA_025350085.1 Deltaproteobacteria bacterium | reverse complement strand
CGGAGGCGTCCAGGGTCTCGTCGTGCAGGGTCAGCAGCAGGTCGCCGCCGACCTCGCGCATGGCCTGGAAGGCGTTGGTGCACAGGTTCAAAAAGACCTGGTGCAGCTGGATGGGGTCGGCCAGGGCCAGGGCCGGATCGCGGCGGATGTCCTCGCGCACGGTGATGTTGCGCGGCAGCGAGGCTGCGAGCAGCGACAGGGTCTCGCGCGCCACCTCGGCCACGTTCACGGCCTGGAACCCGGCCTGGGACGGGCGGGAAAAGGCCAGGATCTGGCGCACCAGCTGGCTGCCGCGCTGGCTGGCCTTGAGCACGCGCAAGAGGTCCCCGGCCATCTCCGAGCCCTCGGGCGCGTCGAGCAGGGCCAGCTCGGCCGAGTTCAGGATGCTCGTCAGGATGTTGTTGAAGTCGTGCGCGATGCCGCCAGCCAGGGTGCCGATGGCCTCCATCTTCTGGGACTGCAGCAACATGCGCTGGGACTCGTTCAGCGCCCTCTGGGCCTCCTCGCGCTGGGTGATGTCCTCCACGATGCCCTCGAAGGCCAGCAGGTTCCCGGAGAAGTCGGCCACGCCGCGGATGTGCAGAAAGACTGTGATGCGCAACCCGTCCGGCCGGATGATCTCGCGGCGAAAGCCCGCGGCCCCGCCTGGCCCGGGCGCCGCAATGAGCCAGTCGTCCGCGCCGTCCCCGTCGAGAAAGCCCGGGCCCTTGGCGCGCAACTGGGCCAGGTCGTCCTGACCGAGCATGTCCAGCAGCGCGCGGTTGGCATCCAGCAGCGCCCCGTCGGGTGCTGCGCGGAAGATGCCCAGCACCGAGTTCTCGAAGATGCCGCGGTACTTCTCCTCGGCCTGCCTGAGCTCCTCCTCGGCGCGCTTGAGGCTGGTGACGTCGCTTAACACCCCCACCAGGCCCATGGTCTCGCCCTTGGCGCTGCGGTAGGTGGCCTTGCTCACGATCATGGAGCGCGGCTGGCCGTGGGCCGCGTCGAGCGAACATTCGTAGATCCGGGCGCCCGGCTCGGCCAGGAGCTCCCGGTCCACCTCGTCGCGCAGGCAGGCCGCGCCCGCCACGGCCGGATCGCCGATGGCCTGGGGCAACTGGCCCGCGATGGCGGAGCGGGTCACGCCGAAGAAGCGCTCAAAGGCCAGGTTGCAATCCTGGAAGGCCCCGTGCCGGTCGAGCGAGTAGATGGGCAGCGGGATGGCGTCCATGAGGATCTTGAGAAAGGAAAGCTGGTCGTTGACGCGTTCCTGGATGCGGTTGCGCTGGCTGATGCTGGCCACCAGGAGCACCAGGATGAAGACCAGGGTCGCCAGGCTGCTGATGATGGTCCAGAACAGGCCCTTGTTGATGGTGTAGAAGGCGTAGGGCTCGTTGATGATCTCGCTGCCCGGGGGCAGGGCGGACAGGGGGATGCCAAGCTTTTTCAGCACGTCGTAGTCAAAGGCGTAGGGGTCGTCGAAGTGCGTGACCACCGGGATGTTGGCGGGCTTTTCCCCGGCCAGGATGCGGAAGGCCAGGCGCGCGGTGATGCGGCCGTGGTCCACGCCGCTGTGCAGCCGCCCGCCGACCATGCCGTGCCCCAAGAGAAACCGCCAGCAGCTGTACATGGGCATGGACACGTTGGCCGAGATCAGCTCCTCCACCTCGTCCGCTGAATAGAGCTTGCCCTCGTGCTCCAGATACACGGGGATGATGAACAGCATGGCGTCCTTGGGCTTGGTGCGCAGCCGCTCCAGTATCTCGCCCAGGGGCAGGTCGTCCCAGAACTCGAAGTCCAGGATGCCGGAAAGCTTCGGGACCACCTCGCGTATCTGGCCCTGGATGGCCGCGCCGGTGACCGAGCGGTCGCCGATGACGATCATGCGTTGCAGGTCCGGGTTGAGCCGCGCGGCCAGGCGCAGGGTGGCCAGGAAGTCCACGTTCTCCACCACGCCGGTGACGTTCTCGTGCCCGATCAGGCGCTGGGGCTTGAAGTCGTTGACCCCGCAGAAGACCACGGGCACGCCGGGCAAGAGCCGGTTCTGGTAGTCCAGGATGAAGTTGTAGGCGAAATCGTCGGAGGCGATGACGATGTCGAAGCGCGCTCCCTTGAACTTCTCGCGGTAGAACTCGAACAGCGCGCGTTCGCGCTCTGCCGTGGCGAAGCGCTTGGTGTCCATGTACTCGATCTGCAGGTCCACGGCATAGCCGGACTCGGCAAAGAAGGAGCGCAGGCCGGACAGGATGTCGTCAGACCAGGCGTAGCCGTGGTGGTAGGAGTTGAGGTACAGGACGCTCTTGCGCACGGGCTCGGCCTGGGCCGGGGAGGCCGTGCACAGGGCGGACGCCAGGCCGAGGACCAGGCCGAGGACCAGGCCGGGGGCCGAGCCGGGGGTCAGGCTGAGGGACGTCGCGCGGATTCGCATGGGCGGGTGTCCGGGTCAGAGCCCCAGGCGGGCCAGGTCGTCCACCAGGGCGCGCACCCGGCCCACGGAGTGCTCAAACGCCGCGCGCTCGGTCTCGTCCAGTTCCATTTCGCAGACCTTTTCCAGGCCGCCTCCTCCGAGCAGGCAGGGCACGCCCACGAACAGGCCCGAGACCCCGTACTCGCCCTCCAGATAGGCTGCGCAGGGCAGGATGCGCCGCTGGTTCTTCAGCACAGCCTCGACCATCTGCACGATGCTGGCCGCGGGCGCATAGAAGGCCGAGCCGGTCTCAAGCAGGCCCACGATCTCGTCGCCGCCGCGCCGGGCGTGCTCCACCAGGGCAGTTATGCGTTCCAGGGACAAAAGCTGCGTCAGCGGCACCCCGCCCACGAAGCAGTGCCGGGGCATGGGCACCATGCTGTCGCCGTGGCCGCCGAGAACCAGGGCCTGCACGTCGCGCACACTGACGGAGAGTTCCTCGGCCACGAAGCTGTGGAAGCGCGCGGAGTCGAGCACCCCGGCCATGCCCAGCACCCGCTCGCGCGGGAAGCCGAGCTCGCGCTTGGCGACAAAGGCCATGGCGTCCAGCGGGTTGGTGACCACGATGACCACGGCCTCGGGCGAGGTGCGTTTGATCTCGCGGCAGCAGGAGGCCACGACGTCGGCGTTGATGGCGAGCAGGTCGTCGCGGGTGAGGCCCGGCCTGCGCGGCGAGCCCGCGGTCAGGACCACCATGTCCGAGCCCGCGGTGTCGGCGTAGTCTGCCGTGCCGCGCACCGTGCCGTCGAAGAGCTGCACCGCCCCGGCCTGGAGGATGTCCAGCGCCTTGCCCTTGGCCATGCCCTCGGCGCGGTCGAGCAGCACCACGTCGCCCAGATCGCGGCTGGCGGCGACGAGCGCGCAGGTGGCACCCACCTGGCCTGCGCCGATGATGGAGATCTTTTTTCTGCGGAACGGCATGAGCGGCCTCCCGTGGTTTTGGGGCCGAGTGTTGTCCGCTTTCGCGCCGCTCGTCAAGGCTGCAGGCCAAAGGAAGGGTCCGGACCCCTGGCAGAGGTCCGGACCCTGTGTGTGCTTTGGACGGGGAAGGTTAGCCCTTGGCCGTCTCCGTACGCTCCCCTTCCTTCTTGAAGTTGATGAGCGGGCAGTTCTTGCAGATGTCCGCGCCCGGGAAGCTCTCGCCGAGGCGGGTGATGGCCGCGCCGCCGTGCTCGGCCACGCGTGTGGCCAGGCGCTCCACCAGGGCCGTCATCTGCGCGCCGGGGATGGCCACGTTGATCTCGCCGCGCTCGGTCTTGCCGGAATTGTAGCTGCCGCTGCAGGCCAGGAACAGGTTGGCCTGGCCGGTCTGAAAGGCGAAGACGTTGCCCGCGCAGGCCGCGGAGTTCACGCTCATGGACGGCCGGAAGCAGTCCACGTTTTGCGTGGCCATCCAGTCGCCCAGGAGATGGTAGGCCTGCATGTTGTCGCAGTAGAAGTGCACCACGTCCGGGGTGCCCGCAGACTGGGCCAGCGGGGCCACGCTCACGGCCAGCAGCGTGCCCTCAGGCAGCCTGGGCTTGGCCTCGACCACGCGCCGGGCCTGGTCCGCGTCGGCGCAGTACTTGAGGTGGCTCTTGACCTCGCCATCGTCCAGGCCCTTCCAGCCGAAGACGTACTGGGCGTTGGTGCAGCCGAGCTTCTCGCGCTCCACGAGCACGGTGATGCCCTCCATGCGCGCGCCGATCTCGGCCTGGCAGAAGGTGAGCGGCTTCACGGGCGAGTAGTGCGGGTGCTCGGCGCGGAAGGAGGCCAGCTCGGCCGCGTCGAAGAAGTATTTGATGGCCACGGGGTAGTGCATGAGCCGGAGCTCACGCATGAGGATTTCCTGCATCTTGCTGAAATCGTTGCCGGACATGGGGAAAACTCCCTTGGTAATCCAGCCGGGAATGGCCGGCCGGAGATGTTGTTGCGTCAGGTCTAACCTAAGGCCTGCTGGCCGCGCGTCAAGGCAGCCGCTCCAGGCGGGCGGAGGCCCTGGCCGGGTTTCCGGGTGCGCTTAGCGGGGATGCCAAGGCGGGTGCGGGCAGCTTGGGCCCGGCGGATTCCGGAATGCCTGGCGCTCTTCTGGCCCGCCCTGACCTGTCCGGCCCGGCTGACCTGCCGGGGGATGCTCAGGCCTATGCGGGAATGTCCGGTCCTATTCCGGAATATTGGGTGTCGACGCGAAGCGCGGCTCGTGCAGGGGCAGCAGGATGTCGGCCGCGTTCTTGACCTTGAGGATGTTGTCGTAGGCCTGGTAGGCGTTGACCACCGTGCCGCAGGGGATGACCTCCATCTCGCGCGCGGTGATCTCCTTCGGCGGCAGCAGGTTGTCCATGATCAGGCAGAATCCGGTGATGGCGGCCACGCCCTTTGCCGTGTCCACGAGCACGGTCAAGCCCCCCTCGGTGTGGGCCGGGGTGTGCATGACGCGTACGCCGGGCACGATCTCCTGGTCCCCGGTGACGATCTCCAGCTGCCCGTTCTCCTCCACGTCCAGGATGTAGTCCTCCAGGTAGCGGAAATCCAGCGGGTGCGGGTCGTGGATGTGCTTCAGCTCCGCCTCGTGCACATAGATGCGCGCGTTGACGCACAGCGCGTCGTTCTCGCAGTGGTCGCTGTGCAGGTGCGTGTGCACGACGATGTCGATGTCCTCGGGCGTCAGGCCGTACAGGGCCAGGCCCTGCTCAAAGGTGTAGATCTTGCCGCCTATGGCCGCCTCGCGTTCGGCGCTCTGGATGGGCCGCATCTCGCCGGTGTCGACAATGATCTTTGTGTCGCCGCCTTCCAGGTACCAGCAGTAGATGGGGATGGTGTACTGCTTTCCGTAGGAATGCTGGTAGGTCATCATGCCCTGGTCAAAGACCTTGGCGCCCATGACGATGGGGTGGATGGTGTACTGGGCCATGGGGGTCCTCCAGGCTGAGCGGCTGCGGTCGATTTCCAACCGGAATGGCGGATTTGTAGCAAAGGGCCGCGCAGCAGGCAATACCCCGGGTGGGCATTGCTCTGGCGCAATAGGCCTGGGGCCAAGCTGCCAGGGGTCGGGCTGCCGAACAGTGGAGCCTAGAACAGCGACAGGTGGGTCTGTTTGCTCTGCACCTTCTGGGTGATCTGCCGCCGCCGCACGAACTCCCGCGGCAGGTCGGCCAGCAGGCGCGAGGGGCGCCGGGCCAGGGTGCGGCCGTAGAGGGTGCGCTCCAGGGCGTAGGACAGGCAGAGGAAGCGCCGGGCGCGGGTCAGGCCCACGTAGAACAGCCGCCGTTCTTCGGCCAGGACCTCGGGGGCCAGCGCCTCCGGCGTCGCGGCATCGCCGCCGAATCCGGCAAAGGGCAGAATCCCCTCCTCCAGCGCAGGCAGGAACACGGCCTCGAACTCCAGGCCCTTGGCCGCGTGCAGGGTCATGAGGCGCACCTTCTGGGCGCTTTGCCTGATCTCGGCCAGCCCGGCCTGCAGGCGCAGCCAGTCGATGAGCCCCACCCAGCCGCCGTGGGCCTCGAACTCGTGGCACAGGTCGCGGAAGGCCGGGCCCTGCCAGAAGAAGCGGTCAAAGGGCGGGCTTTCGCGCAGGGCCGCCGGGAGCACGCGCGGCCCCTGGAGGAGCAGGAACTCCGGCAGGTTCACGGCCACGGGTCCGGGCTGGGCAGCGCCGTCTGCCCCATCGTCCGCATTGTCAGCCATGCCCTCATGCCCACCAGCGGGCGCGGGCAGGCCGAAGAGCTTTTCGGCCACGCGCAGGATGGCCGCCACGCGCTGGTCCTCCCAGAAGACCTCGGCCTCGGGCGCGGAGCAGGGCAGCCCGGCCTGTTCCAGCGCGGCCTTGAGCGGCGGGATGAGCGCCCGGAAGCGCACCAGCACGGCAATGTCCCCGGGGGCCAGGTGCGGCCCCTGGCTGTCCAGCAGGGTCAGGCTGGTGCTGCCGAGGAGCTTCCTGGCGCGCTCGGCGATGAGCCGGGCCTCGAGCCGGGCGTCCGGGGCCTCGACCTGCTCCAGCTCCCAGGCCGCGCCGGGCCGGGCCTTCAGCCTCGGCAACGGGGGCGAAAGGGGGCCGGAGACCACAGCCTGGGCCGCGTCAAGGATGCCCTGGCCGCTGCGGAAGTTCTCGGACAGGGCCAGCACGGTGAGCCCCGGCCAGCGTTCGGCCAGGCGCTGCTGCACGTTTCCGGCCGCGCCCCGGAACCCGTAGATGCTCTGGTTGGGGTCGCCGATGGCGAAGAAGCCCTGGCCTGCCTGTCCTGCGAGCCCGAGCACGGCTTCCAGCTGGAGGACGGAAAGGTCCTGGATCTCGTCCACCAGCAGGTGCGCAAAGGGCGGGCTGAAGCCCGGCTGGCTGACCTCAGCAAGCAGGAACTCGATGAGGTCCGTGAAGTCCGCCAGGTTGCGCACGGCTTTCATTTCCGCCACCTCGGCCTGGGCGCTGGCAGTGAGCTCGCCGTCCGGGCCTTCGAGGGGCAGCAGCGTCTCCCGCGCCAGGGCGTGGCGGCGGAAGAGCGCCTCGCGCTCGGCCTTGGTCAGGGTCTCGGGCAGGGCCTCCAGGAAGAGCTTCTTGGCGGCGTCCTCGGACAGGAGTACCGGGGGCTGGCCCCGGCGCATGGACCACAGGGCCAGGGCCAGGGCGTGCAGGGTGTCGGCCAGGGGCTGGGGCGCCTCCTCGCCGCGCAAGGCTGCCAGGCGTTCGGACAGCTCGCCTGCGGCGCGGCGGGTGAAGGTGACCACGGCCAGGGCGTCGGCCGGGACCCCTTCGGCCAGCAACCGCTCCACGCGGCGGATCAGGGTGTGGGTCTTGCCCGTGCCCGGCCCGGCCAGCACCAGCGTCGGCCCTGGTTCGGCGTACACGGCAAAGGCCTGGGCCTGGTTCAGGCCGTCCGGCCGCGTCGCGGCGCTCTTGGCCTGCGCCGCAGGCTCGGGGTCATCCGCGGGCTCGGGCTTGGCAGGCGGGGACCCGGCCGGGAGGGCGCGTTTGCGGCGCTGCTGGGTCGCCACCAGCCGCCCGCCGTGGTGCATCTCGGCGCGCTCCTCGGGCGTGAACACGGTGATGACCCCGAACTCGCCGTCATAGCCGGATTTTCGCAGCACCTTGCCGGCGCGCATGCGCTCCACGGCCTCGGCCAGCACGGGCGAGGCCCGGCGGATGTCCGGCAGCCCGGCCTCGCGCAGGATGAACAGCTCCGGCCCCAGGGTCGTGATGAGCCGGAAATACTCGCTGGTGACCTTCTTGGAGCCTGCGCCGGTGTCCAGGATCTCGGAGAGGACCTCTTTGAGCGGGATGAGCGAGTCATAGCCGGGCTGGCCCTCGGGCCGCTGGGGCTCGGGCCGGTCGGCCAGGGCCAGGACGCGGTGCAGCACGCCCAGGGTGGCGGGCTTGCCGCAGACCGGGCACAGGCCCCGGTTGGCCGCGGTCTCGCCGGGCTCCATGGCCCAGTTGCACTTGCGGTGCCCGTCCAGGTGGTACTTGCCCTCTTCGGGGAAGAACTCCACAGTGCCCAGGAACTCGCAGCCCGCTTCGCGGGTCCCATGGTCCCTGAGCGCGGCCCGGATGCCGGAAAAGGACGCCGTGCCCCGGAACAGGTTGGCTTCGCGCGCCAGCTTCTCGCCGGAGTGGGCGTCGGAGTTGGAGACCATGCGGAAGCGGTCCAGGGCCGAGAGGGTCCAGTTCATGCCCGGGTCGGATGAGAGCCCGGTCTCCAGGGCAAAGATCTCGCCCGCCAGGTCGCCGAAGCACTCCTCCACGGAGTCGAAGCCGGACATGGAGCCGAAGAGCGAGAACCAGGGCGTCCAGATGTGCGCGGGCACCAGGAAGGCCTCGGGGTGGGTGGAGAGCACCATGTCCAGCAGGATGCGGCTGTCGAGCCCCAGGATGGGTCGGCCGTCCGAGGCCAGGTTGCCCACCTGCGCGAGCTTCAGGTTCAGCGCGCGCGCAGCCTCCAGGGTGGGCAGAAAGACCAGGTTGTGCACCTTGCGCACCTTGCCGCCGCGCTTGTAGATGGAGCTGATCTCGCCCTGGAGCATGAACTTCGTGCCCCCGGAGAGCCGGTGCCCGGCGAGGTGCTCGGACAGGCCCGGAATCCCGTCCGCCAGGTTTGCTGGCTGGCGCAGGGACAAGAGCCCGGAGCCGTCCTCGACCAGCTCGCGGCCGATCTCCTCCAGCCAGCCGGGGTGGGTCAAGTCCCCGGTGCCCAGCACGGAGATGCCTTTGACCGCGGCCCAGGCGGCCAGGCTGCGCACGGTGAGGCCCTTGCTGGTGGCCCT
>JANXYI010000414.1 GCA_025350085.1 Deltaproteobacteria bacterium | reverse complement strand
GGCGGTGAACTGCCCCTCCAGCGCCTTGCAGGCCATGCAGAAGGTGCGGAACATGTCGCGCACGAACTCGGGCAGCTTGGCCCTGATCCAGGACTTGGACATGGCCTAGCCCCTCCTCTTGCGCGGGCTCTCGGCGCTGGCGGCCAGCCGCGTCAGCTCGGCCAGGCGGGCGTCCACCATCTGGTAGAGGGTGCCCGGCGGGTAGCGGCCGTCCTTGCGCCTTGTCCCTGCGGGCAGGCCGGTCAGAAGCGTCATGGCCTGCTCGATGGTGGCCACGGGGTAGAGCTGGAAGCGGCCCTCGGCCACGGCCTCCACCACCTCGTCTTTCAGCATCAGGTGCACGGCGTTGTCCGCCGGGAAGAGCACGCCCTGCCTGCCCGTGAGCCCGCGCCGACGGCAGACCTCGAAGAAGCCCTCGACCTTGCGGCTGACCCCGCCCACGGCCATGATGGCCCCGGATTGACTCACCGCGCCGGTGAAGGCCAGCGAGAGATCTATGGGCGCGCCGGACAGGGCGGACAAAAGCGCCGCCAGCTCCGCGCCCGAGGCCGAGTCGCCCTCGACCCCGGCGTAGTTCTGCTCGAAGCACAGGCTGCCGGTGAGCACGATGGGCTTGTCCTGGGCAAACAGCCGCACCAGGTAGCTCTTGATGATCATCATGCCCTTGGTGTGGATGGGCCCGCCCAGCTGGGCCTCGCGCTCCAGGTCCAGGATGCCGCCGTGGCCCACGCCCACGGTGCAGGAGATCTGGTGCGGCAGGCCGAACTCGTAGTCGCCAAAAAGCGTCACCGACAGGCCGTTGGCCCGGCCCACGGCCGTGCCCCCGGTGGCCACCTTGATGATCTCGCGGTCGTAGTCGGCCATGAACTCTTCCTCGAAGAGGTTGGCGCGAAAGTCGTGCTCGGCCACGGCGCGGGCCAGGTCCGACGCCTCCACCAGCTCGCGGTTGTCCATGCGGGCGATGGCCGCAGCCTCGACCATGCGCGCGCGCACCTGGGTGAAGGACAGGGACAGGCGCTTCTGGTCCTCGGCGAGGCGGCTGGCGTGGTCCACCAGCCCGGCCAGGGCCTCGCGGCTGAAGGGCGGCAACTGGGCCGTCTCGATGATGCCGCACAGGGCCGCCAGGAAGCTGCGGATGTTGCCCGCCGTGCGCAGGGCCGTGTTCTGGAGGTGGGCCTTGAGCTTGAAGTGTTTGCGGAAGCGGTCGTCGGCCGTGAGCAGGGCCTCGTACGCCTCGTCCGTGCCCACAAGAATAATACGCAGGTCAAGGGGGATGGGCTCGGGCTCGATGGTGCGCACACGCACCTGTTCGGAGTCGCCCGGGTCCTCCATGCGCAGTTTTCCCAGGCGCAGGCCGCGCAGCAGGCCCTCCCAGGAGCCCTGGTTGCCCAGCAGGTCCTCCACGTTCAGGATCAAAAACCCGCCGTTGGCGCGGTGCAGGGAGCCCGCGCGCACCAGGGTGAAGTCCGTGTAGAAGGCGCCGAGCTCACTCTCGCGCTCGATTGAACCCAGGAGGTTGAAGGCCGTGGGGTGGTCCTCGATGATGACCGGCGCGCCCCCCTTGTCCTGGGCGTAGCGGCCGTTGTCCACGAAGAGGTTGACCTCGTGGCGGTAGTTGGCCTCGCTCTCCGGGGTATGGGCCTGGGCGTGGGGCTCCTGGTGCGGGCCAGACGGCTGGCCGCCGGGCGCAGGGATGGGCGTGGCGTCGGCCGCGTCGCGCGGGACATAGCTGTCCACGTTCTCCAGGATGTCCTTCTCCACCGCGCCCATGTGCTCCATGAGCCGCGCGTTCAGGGCAAACTCGCGGCGCAGGGGGGCCAGATGCTCGGTCAGCGCAGCCTGGGCGATCTCGCGGTGCAGCTTGAGCTCGCCCTGGCGGAAGCCCTGCTCGCTCTGGGTCAGCTTGCGCAGGAACACGCCGATCTCCTGGAGCAGGCGCTCGCCCTTGCTTTTCAGCATCTTCCGCCGGGCCGGGGCCAGGCGCCCGTATTCCTCGTCGCCCATGATCTTGCCGCCCACGAGCGGCATGATGGTCAGCGCGCCGGAGTCGTCCATGTCGAGCGCAAAGCCCTTGCCGCGCGCGGTGGCCTCCATCTTGCTGAAGATGCTGTCGCGCTTGGCCGAGAAGCGCTTGAACAGGGTCTCGTGCTTGCGGCGGTAGGCCTCCTGGTCGAAGCGCGCGGCAATGGCGGCGCGCACGTCGGACAGCGCCTTGCACAGTCCGGTCTTGAAGGCGCGGCCCTGGCCAGCGGGCAGGCTGACTGCGCGCGGGCAGTCCGGGTCGTCGAAGTTGTGCAGGTACAGCCAGTCCGGGGGCACGGGGCGGCGGGCCGCCTCCGGGGCCAGGAACTGGCGCACGAAATGGGTGCGGCCCTGGCCCGGCTCCCCGGCCAGAAAGACGTTGTACTCGTTGCCGGGGATGACCAGCGCCATGCGCAGGGCCTGCATGGCCCGGGGCTGGAACTCGGCCAGGCTGTTTCGGCGGGGGATGCCGCGGCTGTCAGCGTGGCGGATGTCCAAAGGGTCCAGCCGGTTGCGCAGCTTTTTGGGTGGCAGGGGCCGGGTAGAGCGCCGGGGCGCCGGATCGTTCCTGGCGGTGGTCGTTTTCGTGATCTTGTGGGGCATGGGCCATCCGGTGTAGGGTGTCGGGCACGAGTACGTGCAACATGAAATGTACGTGCTTTGGCGCCGAATGTCACTATGGCGCGGTTCAAGGGACCGGAAAGGCGGAAAATCGCGAAAAAAGGATGGCCGCATCGCGCAACCGCATTGACTGCCCAGGGGGCTTGTGCTAGGTGTTCCTCCTTGTGAAGAAATGAACGTCCGGCATGGCGACCGGCGCGCGGGTCGCCCGGAGTTCCCTATGTTCTTTTTCAGGCGGGACAAGCCTTCCGAGGCGATGGTGCTCTTCGGCAACGTGGCCACCATCGGGATGCAGCTCGTGGCAGCAACCTTCATCGGGTTGGCCATGGGCTACTTTCTCGACAAGTGGCTCGGCACAGAGCCTTGGCTGCTCATCATCTTCCTGCTGCTGGGCATCGTCACGGGCTTCCGCGATGTGTACCGCGAAGCCATGCGGCTCCAGAGGGGCGCCGAGGCAGAGAGCGCCGGGACCAGGGGCGCCGGGACCAAAGATGATGACGCCAGGGGCGGCTCCGGCCGCCAGGGGAAATGATGACCACGTTTGTCCAGAAGATCGACGCCCTGCTGTACCGCCGGGGATTCGCCGTGGCGGATGCGCGCAGGCTCATGCGCAACCAGATCCTTCTGGCTGCTGCGGGTTCGGCGCTGGTCTGCCTGGTGACGGGATTTTCGGGGTGGGGTCTTTCTTTCGCGGCCGGGGCGCTGATCATCAGCGTGAACTTCTGGTGGCTGACCAAGGCCGCCCAGGAGCTGGTGAGGGTTCAGCACGGCGCGGTGTTCACGCTTTTGACGCTCTTTTACGGTAGGCTGGTATTGACCGGGGTCGCCATCGCCGCACTGGTGGCATGGCTTGGGGCATCGGTTTTCGGACTTTTGGCCGGACTGTCCACGGTGGTCATCAACGCCACCCTCTGGGGGGTTCTCCAGATCAGGCACAAGGTTCCCGTGACCGGGAACGGGAAGGAGGCATAACAAATGGCTGCAGGACTTGCGCATCCGCTGACCTATTCGGTCATCCTCGATGACGCCCTCGGGCTTCATCTGCCGCCGCACGTGTACTACATGTGGCTGGCCATGATCATTCTGTTCACCTGCGCCTTTGTTCTGCGCGGCCGGTTGCAGCTGGTGCCTGGCGGGTTGCAGAATGTCTTCGAGACCGTGGTCGGCGGATTGGAGGACTTCGTGGTCCTCAATATCGGCGAGGAAGGCCGCAAGGTGTTCCCGTTTCTCTGCCCCATGTTCATCTTCATCCTGGTCATGAACTACATCGGCCTGATCCCCGGCTGCGACGCGGCCACGGCCAATGTGAACACCAACGCGGCCATGGCCCTCACGGTGTTCGTCTACTACAACTACATCGGCATCAAGAAGTGGGGCTTCGGCTACATCAAGCATTTCATGGGCCCCGTGATCTTCCTGGCCCCGCTCATGCTCGTGCTTGAGATCGTCAGCCACCTGGCCCGGCCGCTCTCGCTGACCCTGCGACTCTTCGGCAACATCCGCGGCGAGGAAATCGTCCTGGTGCTGCTCTTCATCCTGGCTCCCGTGGTGGGCACCCTGCCCATGTACTTCCTGTTCATCCTGGGCAAGACCATTCAGGCCTTCATCTTCTTCATGCTGACGATGATCTACCTGAAGGGTTCTCTGGAGCACGCCCACTAAACTTGGGGAAATGGTCGTTTGACCAACACATAAATACCTTAAGGAGCTCACTGTTATGCGCAAATCTCTTCTGATGACCCTGGCTCTGGTCCTGGTTGCCTCCGCTGCCTACGCTTCTGACGCCCCCGCCGCCGTTGCCGCCGCTGGCGCCGCTGTCGGCCCCACCGCCGCCTGGGCCACCGCCATTGGCATGGCCATTGCCGCCGGTCTGTGCGGTCTCGGCCAGGGCATGGGCCTCAAGGCCGCCTGCGAAGGCACCGCCCGCAACCCCGAAGCCGGTGGCAAGCTGACCGTCACCCTGATCCTGGGCCTGGCCTTCATCGAGTCCCTGGCCATTTACGCCCTGGTCGTCAACCTGATCCTGCTCTTCGTGAAGCCCCTGGGCGCCTAGTCCTCAAGGCTCGTTCCGGAATCAAGGAGGCCGCGAGGCCTCCTTTTTTCCGGGGTGATTTGTTAAAAAATTCACATTCCAGCGTCGGTACGGCCATGAAGAGCGAGCACATCCCCAAGGCTACCATCGCCCGTCTGGCCACCTACATCCAGGTGCTCTCCGAGTTCAAGCGCGAGGGCACGGATGTGGTCTCCTCCGAACGCCTGGCCGAGGCCTGCTCCGTTAATTCCTCACAGATACGCAAGGACCTCGCCTACTTCGGCGAGTTCGGCGTACGCGGCGTGGGCTACTACGTCCAGGAACTGATCACCTCCATCAAGCGCTCGCTCCGCAACGACCGGGCCTGGAACTGCGGGCTGGTGGGCGTGGGCAACCTGGGCCGGGCGCTGTTGCGCCACCGCGAGTTCTCGCGCAAGGGCTTCATCATCCGCGGGGCCTTTGACTGCGACCCCTACAAGATCGGCGAGATCGTGGAGGGCATGGAGATCGTCTGCTCGCGCCAGCTCCCGGCCAAGGTTAAGGAGCTCTCGCTGGAGATCGGCATCATCACCACGCCGCCGGAGCGCGCCCAGCGCGCAGCCAACTACCTGGTGGGCGCGGGCATCAAGGGCATCATCAATTTCGCGCCGTCGCGCATCTCTGTGCCCAGCCACATCCATCTGGAATACGTCGACTTCTTCCACCATTTTTATGCCGCGGCCTTCCACATCCGCTTTGCCGAGCATCAGGAATAGCCCAGGCCGCACCCCCGGAGCAGTTGACAGTCCGTCCTGATCGCCCGATACCATCAAGGCTCCAGTGAAGGCTTCCGGAGTGTCCCCGCGTGCGTGATCTCGACCGCGACCCCAAGGTGTTCCTGCAGACCGGCGACGGCTCCCTGGGCGTTACGCCCACGCTGGTGACCACTGTGCTGGACCGTGCGCTCGGCGAGGCCAACCTCCTTGCCGCGGCTCGGGTGGAGGGCAGCTTCAGCAGGCTCATCGGCCTGGGCGGCCCGGACCTGGCCCGGGACCGGACAAGTGAATTCAAGGCCGTGGAGTCCAGCCAATGAACATCCTCATGATCGCCGTGAACGACCCCGCGGGCATGGGCATCGCTTTTTGCCGGGCCGTGAACCGCTTGGGCCGGCACACCTGCCGCATCGTGACCCTGGAGACGCGCTACACCCACGCCTGGGGCAAGGACCTGCACGTTCCGGATCTGGACGCGCCCGGCCTGGCCGAGCTGGAACGGCTGCTGAGGACCAGCGACGTGCTGCACTTCCACATGACCGCGGACGAGCACCTGCGCCTGGGGCCCTTTGTTCCGGCGGACTATTTGCCCGGCAAGGCCGTGGTGCACCACGAGCACGGGCACCATGATTTCCGGAGCGACCCGGAGCGCTTCCGCGCCAAGTACCGGGCGCTGAACCGCCGCAACCTGCTGGTGAGCACCCCGGACCTCCTGCGCCTCATGCCCGAGGCGCGCTGGCAGCCCAACCTCGTGCCCGAACAGGAGCCGCTGCTGCGCCCGGCCGAGCGCCTCTGGTCCGGGCCGCTTGTTCTGGCGCACTCGCCCACGCGCAAGGACCTCAAGAACACCGACGAGCTCTTGTCCGTGGTGCAGGGCCTGGGCCGGGCCGGGGTGGAGATCTGCCTGGAGCTCATCGACAACGTGCCCCACGCCGAGTGCCTGGCGCGCAAACGTACGTCCCACGCGCTTTTCGACCACATGCAGGGCTACTACGGGGTGAGCAGCCTGGAGGGCCTGAGCCAGGGCCTGGCCGTCATCGCCGGGCTGGACGAGTGGAACCGCGCGCAGGTGGCGGAGTTTACCGGGGTGCCCGCAAATGAGCTGCCCTGGGTCCTGGCGCGCACTCCGGACGAGCTGGCCGCGCGCCTGCGCGAGTTGGCCGGGGACCTGGGGCGTTGCCGGGAGATCGGCCTGGGCTCGCGGCGCTTCCTGGAGCAGCACTGGTCCGAGGCCAGGGTGGCCGGGCAATTGTCCGACTTTTGGGACGCGCTGGCCTGACCCGGCTTTGCCAAGCGGCCGCAGATCGTGTAGGGTCAATGAAACGCAGGGCACGCGGGGGTTTGAGCGGAATGTTTACGGGAATATTGAACCATTTCGGATACAAGGGGCTGGTCCTGGGGGCTGTGCTTGGGCTGCTGGCCGGGACCGGAAGCGCCCTGGCTGCGGAAAACGAGGTGCGCCTGCCCGTGGAGAAGAGCGTGCGTCTGGCCCCGCCGCAGGAGGCGTCCGCAGCCGAGCCCGCCAAGCCCGAGAAAAAGGCCGAACCTGCGCCCGCGGTTGCGAAGGCAGATGCCCCAAAGGCTGGCGTAGCCCCGGCCGTGGAAGCCAAACCCGTGCCTGCGCCCAAGGTTGCGGCCAAGGCCAAGCCCAAGGCCCCTGAGGCGGTTCCGGCTGACGCCGCTGCGCCCAAGCCGCCAGCCGAGGCCGCGCCCAAGGCCAAGCCCGAGCCCGCCCCGAAACCGGCGCCCAAGCCCAAGCCCGAGCCCAAGGTCGACCCCCTGGCCCTGGAAACCCCGGCCAAGGCCCCGACCCACGAACCAACGGTCCTGCCCGCGGGTGGCCAGTTTGTGGGCGACGTGGAGCTGGAGTTTCTGCCCGACCGCATCATCCTGCGCGCAGCCACCAACGGACCGGTGGAACGCGTGACCCATTTCGGGCTGATGGACCCGTCCGGGCCGCGCAAGCTGGCGCTCGACCTGCGCGGGCCCTGGCGCAAGAAGGGGCCTGGCGTACTGCGCTTCGATACCGGCCCGGTGAAGGGCGTGGTCCTGGGCGAGCACCCGGACCGCCTGCGCCTGGCCGTGGAGTTCCGCGAGGGCGCGGTGGCCCCGGACATGCAGCCCACGGTGGAGATCGGCCCCAAGGGTTGCACCGCGACCATCCCGCTGGCCGTGCGCCTCAAGCGCTAAATTCGCCGGAGCGCAACAAGCTGGAGTATTTCGTCACGGAATCGTCACATTCCCGTGGTCCAGGCGTTGCGTCCGGTGTATATCTCCTCCCGGTCGGCAGCTGCACAGCGGAATGCGTTCCGCCGGGGCCCTGTCCGGCAGAGCACGGAGAACCCATGCCCCATATCAAGATCGTCTCGGAATCACTAAGCTTCTACTATGGGACCTTCCAGGCCCTGCACCAGGTGGACTTAAGCTTCGAGGAGCACCAGGTCACGGCCCTCATCGGTCCCTCGGGCTGCGGCAAGAGCACGTACCTGCGCTGCATCAACCGCATGAACGACCTCATCCCGGGCGCGCGCGTCAGCGGACGGCTGACCCTGGATGGCGAGGACATCTATGCCCCGGGCGTGGACGTGGTGGCGCTCCGGCGGCGCATCGGCATGGTCTTCCAGAAGCCCAACCCCTTTCCCAAGACCATCTTCGAGAACGTGGCCTACGGCCTGCGCGTCAACGGCGTGAAGGACAAGAGAACGCTGGAGCAGAGCGTGGAGTCCTCCCTGCGCGGGGCCGCCCTCTGGGACGAGGTCAAGGACCGGCTGGAGTCCTCGGCGCTCGGCCTGTCTGGCGGGCAGCAGCAGCGGCTGTGCATCGCCCGCGCCCTCGCCGTCCGGCCCGAGGTCCTGCTCATGGACGAGCCCGCCAGCGCGCTCGATCCCATCGCCACCCAGAAGATCGAGGACCTGATCCACGAGCTCAAGCGCGAGCTCACCATCATCATCGTCACCCACAGCATGCAGCAGGCCGCCCGCGTGTCCGACCGCACGGCGTTCTTCTACCTGGGCAAGCTCATCGAGGAGGGCGACACGCGCACCATCTTCACCCGCCCGCAGAACAAGCAGACAGAAGACTACATCACCGGCCGCTTCGGCTAGGAGAACGACCATGCAGCAACGCGCCCATTTCACCCAGAAGCTCGAGGAGCTGCGCATGCAGGTCATCCGCATGGCCGCCCTGGCCGAGCAGTCCGTGCACAAGGCCATCCGGGGGTTTCTGGAAAACGACACCGACCTGGCCGAGAGCGTCATCATGGACGACCTGGACCTGAACACCATGGAAGAGGCCATCGACGCCTTCAACCTGGAGCTCCTGGCCCTGGACCAGCCCATGGCCGGCGACCTGCGCTTCATCATCGGCACCATGCGCCTCACCGTGAACCTGGAACGCATCGGCGACGAGGCGGTCAATCTGGCGCACCGCACCCTGTTCCTGTCCGCCCGGCCGCCCCTGCCGCCCAATGAGCGCGTGGAGCGGCTCTGCGCCCATGTGCAGGACATGCTGGGCAAGGCCGTGCGCGCCTTCATGGAGGCAGATACGGCGCTGGCCGGGCAGATCTGCGCCATGGACCACAGTGCCGACGAGCTCGCCCTCAAGGTGCTCAAGGAGGCCATCAATACCATGGTCGTGGAGACGCGCATCGTGGAGCGCAGCGTGCAGGTGATCATGGCCTCGCGCGACCTGGAACGCATCGGCGACCTGTCCACCAACCTGGCCGAGGCCGTCATCTTCATCAAGGAAGGCCAGAGCGTGAAGCACCGGTGCAAGGGCTAGGAGGGGAGAAGAGGGGGAGAAGAGGGGAGAAGAGCCTCTGGCGGCCAAAGGGGCGTTGCCCCTTTGGAATCCCATTCACGCCGAAAGGCCGTTCCAGCGAAGACGCCGGAACGGCCTTTCGGCTTTTGGGGGCAGGGGGGCTGGGAATCTCCCGGCCTCACAAAAAGCGAACGGGGTTGC
>JANXYI010000409.1 GCA_025350085.1 Deltaproteobacteria bacterium | reverse complement strand
CGGCGTTCGGCGGGGTCGTGGTCTCCACGCTCTGGCTCAACCGCGTGCTGGACATCGACCCTGATGATTTCTGCGCCGAGGTCGAGCCCGGGGTGGTCACCTCCGAGTTCCAGGCGCTCACCCAGAAGCAGAAGCTCTTCTACCCGCCGGACCCGGCCAGCCTCAGGATTTCGACGCTCGGCGGCAACGTGGCCACCTGCGCAGGCGGGATGCGCGCGGTGAAGTACGGGGTCACGCGCGACTACGTGCTCGGCGTGCGCGCGGTGCTGCCGGGCGGGCGCATTGTGGACGCCGGCGGCCGCACGCACAAGAACGTGGTAGGCCTGGACCTGACGCGGCTCTTCGTGGGCTCCTGCGGCACGCTGGGCATCTTCACCAAACTGACGCTCAAGCTCCTGCCCCTGCCAGAAAGCTCGGCCACGGTGCTCGCGGCATTCCCTACCCTGGTGGCGGCGCTGGAGGGCGCGCGCGGCGTGTTCCGGGCAGGCATCCTGCCGACAGCCATGGAGTTCATGGACGCCACGGCCTGCCGGGGCATCGCCATGATCAAGGACGTGCCCTGGCCCAAGGACAATACCCAGGCCGTGCTGCTGCTCAAGGTGGACGGCTCGGCCGCGGCCCTGGCCGAGGAACTCACGCGGCTGGAACAGGCGCTCGCTCCGGCCGGGCCCTTGTGCCTCTTGAAAGGCCTGGGGCCCAAGGAAGAGGAACCGCTCTGGGAGATCCGCCGCCTGGTGAGCCCGGCCAGCTTCCAGCTGGGGCCGGACAAGATGGGCGAGGACGTGGCCGTGCCACGCGGCAAGACCGTGGAGGCCGTGGAGGGCTTCCAGGCCATCGGCAAGGAGCACGGCATCCACGTGGCCTGCTACGGGCACCTGGGCGACGGCAACATCCACGTGAACATCATCTTTGACTCGGCCGACGAGGACCAGCGCGGCCGCGCGCAAGCCTGCAAGGAGGCCGTGTTCCGGCTCACCCTGGCCCTTGGCGGCACCATCTCCGGCGAGCACGGCACAGGCATCACCAAGGCGGCCTATGTGTCCTGGCAGCTTTCCGAGGAGGAGCGCCGGATCATGGCGGGCATAAAGAGGGTCTTCGACCCGGTGGGCATCCTGAATCCCGGCAAGGGGTGGGTGTAGTGACGGACAAGAAGGCGACCAGCGTTAATGGCGGCGCCAAGCCGGAACGCGACTGCGTCCTGTGCGGCTGCTGCCTGGAGCTGTGTCCGCTGTTCTTGGCCACCAACCGCGAGGAGCTGTCCCCGCGCGCCAAGGCCCTGCTGGCCGGTCCGTCGAAGTTCTCCGCCGCCACCTTGGATGAAGCAGCCGTGGCCGAGCTGGCCGGGCTGTGCCTGGCCTGCGGCAAATGCGAGAAGCTCTGCCCCCAGGGCGTGAACATCCCCCGGCTCATTGCCCGGCTGCGCGCCGAGCACCCGGACTTCCGCCAGTGGCTGTGGAAGCAGTGGATTACGAAACTCGCGCCGTACTGGTCCCTGGCCGCGCAAGGGGCCGCGTTCGTGCCGCAGCCCCTTGTCCCTGCCGCCTTCGGCCTGGCGCTCAAGGGCCTGCGGGGTCTTCGACCCGGCAAGGGGCTCCGTGCCTGGCTGACGATCACGAAATTCCCGGCTGAGGCTTTTCGCCAGAAATACGCTGACCGGCCCGTGGCCGTGTTCGACGGCTGCGTGGGCTCCGGCCCGCGCAAGGCCTGGGCAAGCGCGGCGCGATACCTGTTGCGGTCCTTGAGCGCGAACCTCGTGGCAGCCGACTTTTCCTGCTGCGGCTCGACGCTGGGCGTGGCCGGGCTGCCCGAGGACCAGGACGCGGCCCAACGCGCCAATGTCACGGCCTGGCGGGGGGCCGGACGGCCCCTGGTCGTGACCTACTGCGCCACCTGCCAGAAGGGCCTGGCCGAGTATGCCACGGAAGGGTTGGACGCCGGGCTCTTCGCCAACGCAGAGGAGATGGCGCTTTGGGCCGGGTCTGTGACCCCGCTCTCGCCGCTCATGCTGGGCGCAACGGCCAAGGCCGGGCGCGGCGCGCCGGCCATCATCGGTTGGCACCGGCCCTGCCATACGGACCCGGCCGACGCGGACTACAAGCTTTTGTCCGGCCTGCTCGGCACACGGCTGCGCAGCCCGGCCAAGGGAAACTGCTGCGGCTTTGGCGGCATCATGCAGCTGGCTGCGCCACAGCTCTCGGCCCAGGTGGGCGCGGGCTGCTGGGCCGGGCTGGACACGGTGCTGGGCTTTACTAAAGCGGGCGAGGTCACGCCCGGCTATGTGCTCACCGGCTGCTCGGGCTGCGTTATGCAACTCGCCGCCACAGCGCCCGCCGGGGCCAGCGTCGGGCACTGGCTGGAGATCATCCGACCGGATTAGGCCCCGGGCGGCCCGCCACGGCCAGTCTGTGGCCACTCTGGCCCGTCTGTGGGTTGACGAATCGCCTGTGCGTGTTATTACCTCACGGGGATTTGACGCGGCCCCGGAAATGTCCGAGAAGACCCCAGCGCGAGTACCGGAGCCATGCCAGCCCCGGACGTGCCGAACAAAGCGGGAAGCCCCGGAGCCAAGGCCCGCGCCCCGCGACCACTTGACCACATCCGCTGGCCAGGCCCCCCGCCAGCTCAAGGAGCCTTAGCCCATGTTCAGCGCCATCATCAAGAAGATCATCGGGTCGAGCAACGACCGCTACCTGAAGAGGCTTGAGCCCCAGGTGGAGCAGATCGGCCGCCTGGAACCGCAGATGCAGGCCCTCAGCGACGCGGACTTCCCGGCCAAGATCGCGGCCTGGAAACAGGAGGTTGCAAACGGCCGCAGCCTGGACGAGCTGCTGCCCGAGTGCTTCGCGCTCGTGCGCGAGGCAGGCAAACGTACGCTGGGCATGCGCCACTACGACACCCAGCTCGTGGGCGGCATGGTCCTGCACATGGGCCGCATCGCGGAGATGAAGACCGGCGAGGGCAAGACGCTGGTGGCCACCCTGCCCATCGTCCTGAACGCGCTCACCGGCAAGGGCACGCACCTGGTCACGGTGAACGACTACCTGGCCCGGCGCGACGCCGCCTGGATGGGCAAGATCTACACCTTCCTGGGCCTCACCGTGGGCGTCATCGTGCACGGGCTGTCCGACGAGGAACGCCAGGCGGCCTACGGCTCGGACATCACCTACGGCACGAACAACGAGTTCGGCTTCGACTACCTGCGCGACAACATGAAGTTCTACAAGGAGTCGCTGGTCCAGAAGCCGCTCAACTTCGCCATCGTGGACGAGGTGGACTCCATCCTGATCGACGAGGCGCGCACCCCGCTCATCATCAGCGGCGCGGCCGAGGAATCCACCCAGCTCTACCGCAAGGTCGACGCCATCATCCCCAAGCTGGTGCGCGGGGAAAAGGCCAAGGAAGAGGGCGCGGAGCCCACGGGCGACTTCGAGGTCGACGAAAAGGCGCGTAGCATCTCCATGACCGAAAAGGGCGTGGCCAAGTGCGAGAAGCTGCTGAACATCGACAACCTCTACGACCCGGCCAACGTGACCTACCAGCACCACGTGCTCCAGGGCCTCAAGGCCCACCACCTGTACCGGCTCGATGTCGAGTACATCGTCAAGGACGACCAGGTGGTCATCGTCGACGAGTTCACCGGGCGACTCATGCCCGGACGCCGCTTCAGCGACGGTTTGCATCAAGCATTGGAAGCCAAGGAAAACGTCAAGGTCGAGGCCGAGAACCAGACGCTCGCCTCCATCACCTTCCAGAACTTCTTCCGGATGTATGAAAAACTTTCGGGCATGACCGGCACGGCCGACACCGAGGCCGTGGAGTTCAAGCAGATCTACAACCTCGACGTCTCGGTGATCCCCACCAACCGCGACATGGTGCGCCTCGACCACCCGGACATGATCTTCAAGACCCAGCGCGAGAAGTTCGCAGCCATTGTCGAGGAGATCGTGGACTGCCACAAGCGCGGCCAGCCCGTGCTGGTGGGCACGGTGTCGATCGAGAAGAGCGAGCTGGTCTCAACCCTGCTCAAAAAGCGCGGGGTGCCGCACAACGTCCTGAACGCCAAGCAGCATGAGCTGGAGGCCGAGATCGTGGCCGAGGCCGGACAGGCGGGCAAAGTCACCATCGCCACGAACATGGCGGGCCGCGGCACGGACATCGTGCTCGGCGAGGGCGTGGTCGCGCTTGGCGGCCTGCACATCATCGGCACCGAGCGCCACGAGTCCCGGCGCATCGACAACCAGCTGCGCGGGCGTTCCGGCCGCCAGGGCGACCCCGGCTCCTCGCGCTTCTACCTGGCGCTGGACGACGACCTCATGCGCCTGTTCGGCTCCGAGCGCATAGCCGGGCTCATGAACTCTCTCGGCATGCAGGACGGCGAGGCCATCGAGAACCGCATGGTCAGCCGCGCCATCGAGGGCTCACAAAAGAGGGTGGAAGCCCACAACTTCGAGATCAGAAAGCAGCTGCTGGACTACGACAACGTCATGAACCAGCAGCGCGAGGTCATCTACACCCGCCGCCGCGAGATCATGTACGCCGAGACCCTGGAAGAGATCGTCGAGGAGTACATCGACGAGCTGCTCACAGACATGTACGCCCTGGTGGTCGAGGCCAAGGGCCACGAACTGGACGAGGAGACCGAGGGCATCGTGTCCTCGCGCCTGGACGAGGTCTTCGACCTCTCGCGCTTCCCGGGCTTTGCCAGCGCGCTTCCGAGCCGCGAGCAGTCCGAGGCCTGGATAAACGAGATCCTGGCGGGCCTCAAGGCCGCGGCGCCGGACAACTACCAGGAGATCCTGCGCTATTTCATCCTGGAGACGCTCGACCGCAACTGGAAGGACCATCTGCTGTCCATGGACCATCTGCGCGACGGCATCGGCCTGCGCGGCTACGGCCAGAAGGACCCCAAGCAGGAGTACAAGCGCGAGGGCTTCGACCTGTTCCGGGCCATGCTCTACACCATTGCCGAGAAGTCCATGAGCCTGATCCTGCGCCTGCGCATCCAGAACGAGGTCAAGGAGGAGGAGTTCCAGCACGACGAGTCGGCCGCGAATTTGGAGTACCAGGGCCCGGCCTCGGAGGCGGAACCCAAGAAGAAGCAGCCGGTCAAGCGCGCCACAGCCAAGGTCGGCCGCAACGACCCCTGCACCTGCGGCTCGGGCAAGAAATTCAAGAACTGCTGCGGCAAGTAGGCCGGGCTGACAAAATATTGAAGCCCCTGGCGGAGACGCCGGGGGCTTTTTTGTTGCCCCCCCGCCCCCAAATCCCCCTTTGAATCCCGGCCCGGCCTGTGCTAAGTATTTATTCTGCGCGGCCAGACCAGCCAGAGCCGCGACGACATTTCGCGAGGTGCGCCCATGACCATCGTGCCCAAGGGATACCGTTTCGCCGTGGCCGCCGCAGGCTTCAAGCGCCCGGACCGCAACGATCTGGGGCTCATCCTGAGTTCCGGCCCGGCCGTGGCCGCAGGCGTGTTCACCACCAACCGCTTCCAGGCCGCGCCCGTGCTCGTGTGCAAGGCCGCCCTGGCCGAGAGCCCGCTGGCCCGCGCCATCCTGGTCAACTCCGGCCAGGCCAACGCCTGCACCGGCGACGAGGGCCTGGCCAACTGCCACGCCACGCTCGACATCGTCTCCGAGTTCGCCCGCGTGCAGCCCGAGGAGATCCTCCCGGCTTCCACCGGCGTCATCGGCGCGCAGCTCAAGATGGAGCTCTGGAACCAGGCCGGGCTCCGGCTCGCCGGGACGCTTGGCCGCGCCAAGCCCATGGACGTGGCCAAGGCCATGATGACCACGGACACCTTTCCCAAGCTCGTGTCGAAAGCCTGCCAGCTCTCCGGCGGCGAGGTGCGCCTGCTCGGCATGTGCAAGGGCGCGGGCATGATCTGCCCGACCATGGCCACCCTGCTCGGGTTCCTCCTCTGCGACGCGGACATCGAGCCTAGGGCCTGGCGCGAGATGCTTACGTACTGCGCGGACCGCTCGTTCAACGCGCTGACCGTTGACGGCGACACCAGCACCAACGACTGCCTGCTGGCCCTGGCCAATGGCGCGGCGCGGGTGCGCGTGAGCAGCAAGGACGACCTGGAGAGCCTGCGCCAGTGCATGCTTGCGGTCTGCCAGGAGCTGTCCTACCGCATCGTGCAGGACGCCGAGGGCGGCACCAAGGTGGCGCACATCGTGGTTTCCGGGGCCAAGAGCCATCCCCAGGCCGAGCTGGCGGCGCGGGCCATCGGCAACTCGCCGCTGGTCAAGACCGCGCTCTTCGGCTGCGATCCCAACTGGGGCCGCATCATCGCGGCGCTCGGCCGCAGCGGCGCGGACTTTGAGCCCCAGGACGTGGTGCTGAACATCGGCGGGATTCTGGTCTTTGAAAAAGGCCAGCCCGCGCCCGAGGACCTGGACGCCCTGCTTGCTCCAGTGATGCGCCACCAGGACGTGAAGATCGAGCTGTGCATCGGCCCAGGCCGGGGGACTTTCACTCTCTTGGCTTCGGATCTTTCCAAGCGCTACGTGGAGATCAACGCGGACTACCGGACGTAGCCGGACGCAGCAGCAAACATACTTTACCCCTGCCCCCCGATAGGGGGGGGCAGGGGGCAATGAGGCCCCGAAGGGGACCGCCGGAGGCACACTCTTCATGTCCCGCCTCAAAAAACGTTCCAGTCTCACCCGCCTGGCTGATTTCCTCTTCGAATGCGGCATGCTGCGCCGGACCCCGCGCTCGGGCTACCAGTTCCTGGGCACGGGCTCGGAGAACGTGGCCGAGCACAGCTTCGGCACCGCGGTCATCGGCTTTGTGCTGGCGCAGATGGCCGGGGCGAACAAGGAGCGCACGGCGCTGATGTGCCTGTTCCACGATTTGCACGAGGCCCGGACCGGCGACTTCAACTACGTGAACCGCATGTACAACACGAGCCTGCGCACGCGCGCGCTCGCCGATGCGCTCTCGGGCACGGGCCTGGGCGAGGACCTCATGCCCCTGTGGGAGGAGTTGGAAGAGACCCAGAGCCAGGAGGCGCGGCTGGCCCAGGACGCGGACCAGATCGACCTGATGCTGAACCTGAAGGAGCAGTCGGACCTGGGCAACAAATACGCGGACAAGTGGCTGGCCGCGGCGATGAAACGCATCCGCACGCCCGAGGGCAAGAAGCTGGCCAAAGCCGTGATGGAGACCGACCACACGGACTGGTGGTTTCTGGGGCCGGACCAGTCCTGGTGGGAAAAGAAGAACGGCTCGCGCAAGGATCTGCCCAAGATCTCCGTGCCCGGCATGACGGACGACGCCCCGGACGCGGAAGGCAACGAGGACGGGCAGTAGCCCGGATGGTGGGCCGAAGGCCAGTTCCTGAATTGTTTTCAAGGCCGGGCCGCAGAGCCCAAGGCATTGCAGGCAGCACGGCCATGTGCTAGGGCGAGTCAGTCGCGTGGGAGGTGCATGCTCCCGGCGGCGTTCTTTTGCGGACACGAGGGGCGCCTGAGGCCGACACGAGCGGTCCGGGCAGAGAAGGGGAATCCGCAGCAATGATCCACGGCAGACGTCCGCAGCTTTCGCCTGTGGCCCAGCTGGGCGCGGCCACCCTGCGCCTTGTGGGCGACTCGGGGGCCATGCTCCTGTTCCTGCTCGAGGCCAGCGCGCGCATCTTCTCCTCCTTCGGCCAGTTCGCCAAGACCGTGCGCCAGCTCTACTTCATCGGCGTCAAGAGCGTCAGCGTCATCACGCTCATCGAGA
>JANXYI010000403.1 GCA_025350085.1 Deltaproteobacteria bacterium | reverse complement strand
GCGCTACGGCGGGGAGGAGTTCCTGATCCTGCTGCACGAGCCCACAGAGGGCGGCGCCCTGTTCGCGGCCGAGAAGATCCGCGCCGCTGTGGAGGGCACGGCCTTCCACCTGCCCGACGGCCAGCAGATCTCCAAGACCATGAGCCTGGGCCTGGCCGAGTATCCGGAGCACGGCGACACGCTGTACAAGGTCATCAAGTATGCGGACGTGGCCCTCTACGCGGCCAAGGATGCGGGCCGCAACAAGGTGCTGCGCTTCGAGCCCGAAATGTGGCAGCAGGACTCGTACTAGCGTGTGAGCCCGGCGTAGCCGCATTGACACCGCGCCGGGCTTGCGCCTACTGCCCGGCCATGCCTGTGCGCTTTCCCCACCCGGACCCCGTGCGCCCAACCCAGACCGGGGGGCGCCCCAGGGTCTTCCCTGTGTTCCTGCCCCTGGCCGGGTGTCCCGGCCGCTGCATCTACTGCGACCAGCCCGCCCAGACCGGGCAGGCCCCTGAGCCGCTGGAGGCCGTGCTGGCCCGCGCCCGCGTGGAGCTTTCCGCCCTGCCCTGGCCCGTGGAGCTGGCCTTCTATGGAGGCACCTTCACTGCCCTGCCGTCCCCCTGGCCCGAGCGTTTTCTTGATCTCGCGGCGGAGCTGCGGGCGGGCGGCCATGTGACCCGGGTGCGCTGCTCCACCCGGCCCGATGCCGTGACCCCGGAACTGCTTCACGACCTGCGCGGCCGCGGGCTCGACCTGGTGGAGCTGGGCGTGCAGAGCTTTTCCGACACCGCCTTGAGCGCCTCCAGGCGCGGTTACGAGGGGGCGACAGCACTGGCCGCCTGCCGCATGGTGCGCGAGGCGGGCCTGGGGCTGGGCATCCAGCTCATGCCCGGAATGCCCGGCCACACCTCTGCGGACCTTGCCCGCGATGTGGAGACCACCGCGTCCCTTCTGCCCGAACTTGTCCGGCTGTACCCCTGCCTGGTGCTGGAGGGCACGGAGCTGGCCGGACTCTGGCGCAGGGGTGCGTTCGCGCCCTGGCCCCTAGCTGTCACCGTTGAAGCGTTGGCGCGGGCCCTGCGGACCCTTTGGGCTGCGGGCATTCCGGCCGCGCGCCTGGGCCTGGTCGAGCAGCAGGGGTTGACCGTCCTGGCCGGGCCGAGGCACCCGGCGCTGGGGCAGATGGCGCGCAGCCGGGCGCTGCTCCTGCATGTGCGCGACCTGCTGGCAACGTTTCCCGAAGCCCCGGACACCCTCTTTGTCCCGCGCCGCTGGCAGGGCGAGGTCCTGGGCCAGGGTAACGCGCTCGCGGCTGACTACGCGGGGCTTGGCCTGCGGGTGGAGCTGTGGGACGAGCACGAGTTCGGGGTGGAGTGAGCGCGATCTTCCGTTGACCGCACCCCTGCCATGCCCTATTCTGGTACCTGACGGCGGACACCCCCGCGCTTGGAGAGGAGCGGGGGAGGCAAGCCTGCCGCACACCCTCCCGCGCCTGGCGCGGTATTTTTTGGAGGCCCACCGGATGTCCAGCCAGTCCAGTTTCGAGTTCTACGGGCCAGACCTGGCCAAAATGCCCCCCCTGCGCTCCCTGGCCGAGACCCTCATCCTCGACCCCCGCGTGCGCCTGGTCACCGCGGCCGAGGCTTACGCCCTGGCCATGGCCCAGCACGACGTGGCCCTCACGGACATGCCCGTGTACCCGCCGGCCGCCAAGCGGCTGGGCCTGCCCAGGGGCGCCCGCGTCCTCAACAACTGCCACGGCCGCATCGTGGGCCGCTCGGCCAATGCCCGGCGCTTCTACAACGCCATGCCCCTGGCCGAGCAGCAGAAGGTCCTGGGCGACGTGCGCGAGGCCATGTTCGACTTCCAGAAGCGCCCGCTCATCAAGGCCCACGCCGTGCTCGGCCTGGACCGCGACCTGATGATCCGCGCCACCCTGGTGGCGGGCGAGGACGACGCGGTGAACGTGTTCAACTGGCTGGCCAATTTCACGCCCTTTGACGAGCTGGCCAAACAGTACGCCAAGAGCCCCAAGCTGCCCATCCAGGACATATTGATCATCGGCGATAATCTGTGGAACAACTGCGACCCCTTCTACCACAACCACGGCGGCCCGCAGCTGGCCCTGGTGGACGAGGGCGCCAACGTCATCTTCAACTTGGGCATGCGCTACTTCGGCGAGCGCAAGAAGGGTACGCTGACCCTGGCCTGGACCAGCGGCATGCGCTTAGGGATGGCCGCCTGCCACGGCGGCATCAAGGAGATCGATTTCTCCGGGTGCCGCGACAAGGCGGCGAGAAAGGCCGGCAAGCGCTCAATCGCCTTCTTCGGGCTCTCGGGCACGGGCAAGAGCTCGCACACCAACAGCGCGGACAACGGCTGTACCCTGCCGGCCGGGTTCAAGAAGGTCGTGCTGCACGACGACGCCTTCCAGATCGACTGCGCAGAAAAGGTCTGCCGCGTGTGGGAGCCCACGCTCTTCGACAAGACCGACTCCAGGCCGCTGGGCAACCCGGACTGGCGTTACATCATCTCGGTCATGAACCACGGGCTCATCGAGGTGGACGGGCGTGTGCTGCCGCTCGGGCAGGACCTGCGCAACTCCAACGGCCGCGCCCTGTTCGACCGCGACCTGCTCGGTGCCTACGTGAACCGCTGCGGCTTTCCGGACATCATCTGCTGGCTCATGAAGGACTCCTGCCTGCCGCCGCTGATGCGCTTCAACGACCCGGCCCTGGCCGTGGCCATGGGCGCCTCCCTGATGACCCGGCGCAACCGGGCCGAGAACGTGCCCGAGGAGGAGCTGCAGAAGCTCGTGTTCGTGCCCTTTGCCAACCCCTTCCGGGTCTATGAGCTCTGGCGCGACGTGCAGGCCTTCACCAAGGTCTTCCACCAGGGGGCCACGGGCTACTGCTTCAACTCCGGCGGGTTCTGGAAGGCGTCGGACATCGACCTGCGCGGCATCCCGCTCAAGACCTCGCTCAGGCTGCAGACCGCGCTTCTGCTCGACGAGCTTCAGTGGGAGGGCCTGGACCTCTTGCCCGGCGCGCAGATCCCCACGAAAAAGAGCGTGGACGCCATCCTGCCCGGCTACTACGACGCGTACCACCCGGCCAATGTGGAGAACCGCCCGGCCTACCTGGCCACGCTGAAAAACCGCTTCCGCCAGCGCATGATGTTTTTGCAGTCGAGCGACCTGCACGACAAGCCGGGGCTTTTGCTCTCGCTCATCAACGCGCTCGGCATCACCGGCGGCGACGAAGAGTAGCGCGGCGCACGCCAGCCCCGAAACGGCAGCGGGCGGCCCCTCCGAGCGTGGAGGGGCCGCCCGTTCTTTTGAGGAGATCGAGGCCCCGCGAACGGTTCCCGGGTCCAGACGGGCGAGCGGCCCGTGCCGGGCCTTTAAATTATGGTTGTCTGGCCCGCAGGGGGCGTTGCCTGGCCGGGGTTGGGTGGCTTTTGCCCGGTTTGGCCCGCCTGGGCCGTGGCCGGCGCGGCATCCATCGGCAGGCCGACCTTGGCGATGATCGAGGGCACGAAGCGTTCGCTCAGGCCCGCGGCCAGCCCGACCAGCAGCACGTTCCACATGTCGTCCGGACCCTTGATGAGGTTGCTCAGCACAAGCCCGCTTTTCACGGCCACGACGCCGAACACGCCGGAGATGCCGCCTGTGAAGATGCGCGTGAGGCTTTCGGCAATGTGCAGGGTCAGGCTTGAGCCGTTCTCCGTGCCCAGGTTGGCCATGCGTGAGGTGATGGAGAAAAAGGCCCCGACCATGCCCGAAATCCCTGCCAGAAGCAGGACGATGAAGGTCCTGCTCTGGTACTGCGCGTCGAAGCTGGGGCGGCTGAACCAGACGGCAAAGCCGAGGATGATGGCGGCCGCGATGAAATATCCGCAGGTGGCCAGTTGCCAGTAGCGCGAGATCTCGCGGTTGCGCGTCTGGTTGTAGTCCCTGGCGTAGGCGGTCATCTGCTCGGCCCGGACAGTGTCGAAGCTCAGCCCGCGGGCAATGGCCTCGCCCACGAGGCGCTTGAACTTGAGCTTGTTATGCGGCCCCAGGTTGCTGCAGGGCAGGGACTCGGTGTTGGCGGCGGCGTTGATGACTGGGAGGCTGGCGTCGAACTTGGCCTGGTTGGCCGTGACGTAGGCGTCTTTCGTCTTCCAGTCGACATCGTCGTCATCGTCGATGAACACGATGAAGGAATTTTCCAGCTCATAGACCAGATGCTGGAGATCGATCTCACCCCAGGGCTCGCGTGTCACCTTCGGCATGGTCCACCTCCGCAGCGCAGCATGATACATATAGTGCGCAACGTATGCACCACCCGCAACGTCACGTCAAGCGCATATCGAGACACGGATGATCTTTTGTTCAGACCAGACAAAGGGCGGCCCACCCCGTGCCAGGGCAGGCCGTCCCTGTCCTGGGGGGAGTGCGCCGGATCGAAAAGGCTCTAAGTGTTGCAGGCCAGGGCGGCCACCAGCATCAGCCCGTGTTTCAGGGCCACGGAAAAGGCGTCGTCCTTGCTGAAGCAGGTCGCGTCGATGGGAAAGATGTCGATGGCGCTGCCGGGATGGTGCCTGCGCGCCGAGAGCTCGGGCACAAAGGCGCCGTCCGCTGTCTTGTAGGCGTAGGGCCGGAGTTCCCAGCCGTTGTGCATCTCCATCTTGCCGGTGTACATTCTTTTGTTTTTCGCGCCCATCGGACCACTCCGCACGTTGATAATCCTTACCAGGAAAGTCGAAACATACAAGCTGGTTCTGACTGTTTCCACCCTACCCCAAAATAGGGGGCGGGTCCAGGGGGGGCGTTGAAAATTCCCGTCCTCAAGGCGAAATAAATCTCTCCGGGCATCAAATCCAGATGGTTGCGAGGCCTGGGCCGGCAGGGACTTGCCCCGGCCTGCCCAGGCGCGCTATGCTCGGCCAGACCTGGAGGTGCCGCATGCCTGAGCCAAGACCGACCCCTTGCTGCGTGGATTGTCTGCCGCCGAACCAGCCCGGCGGGCTGTCGCCCGGCCCGCTTTTGGCCCTGTCCGGGGCCTACTGGCGATCCTGCACCCTGCACACCGGGGTGGTCCTGGATGTCTTCACGCCCCTGGCCCAGACCCCGGCCACCCCGGAGGCGCTGGCCTTGGTCCTCGGCTGCGAGCCCCGCGCCCTGTCCATGCTCCTGCGCGCGCTGTGTGCCATGGGCCTGCTGGTGCGCACGAAAGGGGCCTACGCGCCCACGGACCTGGCCCGGGCCTTCCTGGTGCGCACCAGCCCGCGCTACCTGGGTCCAATCATCCGCCACCACCACAACCTGCTGGACTCCTTCGGCCGGATGCACGAATCCGTGCGCTCGGGCCGGGCCAACCGCTCCGGCGTGGGGGACCAGCCCACGGCGCGCGAGGACTTCCTGCTCGGCATGTTCAACCTGGCCATGGGCATCGCACCAACCCTGGCCGCGCAGCTAAACGGGCTGCTCCGTGCCGCGGGCCTGCCGGGCATGGCCGAGCGGGAGCGTTTGCTCGATCTGGGCGGCGGGCCAGGCACCTATGCCATCCAGTTCTGCCTGGCGCACCCGGGCCTGACTGCGACCATCTTCGACCTGCCGACCACCCGGCCCTTTGCCGAGACCACGGTGGCCCGCTTCGGCGTGGCGGAGCGGGTGGCCTTTGAGCCCGGCGACTACACCACGGACCAGCTGCCCGGCGGCTTTGACCTGGCCTGGCTCTCGCAGATCCTGCACGGCGAGACCCCGGCCATGGCCGCGGAGGTGGTGCGCCGCGCGGCCGGGGTGCTGAGGCCCGGCGGGTTGCTGCTGGTGCACGAGTTCCTGCTGAACGACACCAAGGACGGCGGCCAGGACGGCCCGGAGTTCCCGGCCCTGTTCGCGCTGAACATGCTGCTGGGCACGGGTGGCGGCCAGGCCTACGAGGAGGGCGAGGTGCGGGCCATGCTCGCGGCCGCGGGCCTGACACAGGTCTGTCGGCTCACCTTCGCCGGGCCCAATGATTCCGGGATCGTCGTTGGGATAAAGGCATGATGCGGCGATGATGCCGGATGTGACCCGTAGCGGCCCTGGTCCGGCCCAGGCCGCGTCCGAGCTGCTGGCCGATCTGTTGGCCAAGCTGCTGACCATCGGGCTGCCCCAGGACCAGGCCAGCCTGGATCTGGTCCTGGCCGCCCTGGGCGAGCCCTCACGCGGGGCTGATCCTGTTGTCGCCCTGGCGCGCCTGCGGGCAGGCCCGGACACGGCGGAACACGCGCATCTGACGGCGCTGCTGCTCTCGCCCGGCCCTTTGGTCCTGCGCGCTCTGGAGCCTGCCCTGGCCCAGGCCGATTTGGACGCGGCGGGCGGGGAAGCCCTGGCCGAGGCGCTGGCGCAGCGGCTGGCCGATGGTCGGGGCCGGGTGCTGGCGCTCTTGCCCGACGGCTCAAAGGCAGAACTGCCTGCCTCGGCCGAGGGCCTGCGCGTTTTTGTGCGCCGCCTGCGGCCAGCGGCCACGGCCCCGGCCGAGCTGCGCGCCATTCTGAACCTGCGCTGCGAACCGGAGCAGGCGGCGGAACTGGCCGTGCTCCTGCGTCACAGCCGCCTGGCCTGGACCCCGGGGGACGTATTTTTCCTGGCCACCCTGCTTGCGCGCGCAGATCCGCGCGCGGACGACCTGCCGGGGCTGGTGGCTTGGGCTACGGGCTTTCTGGGCGCAAGCGGCCCAGGCTTCGAGCCCAGGCGCGAGCTGGCCCTGCGGCGCCAGGCGCTGCTCGCCCAGTTGCGCCAGGCCCAGTTCCTGGACGAGGCGCTGGCGCGCGGCAGCTACGAAACCCTCATCTCCCAGGGGCTGCGGCTGGCGCATGTGCATGGGCCGGACATCCGGGCGGAGCTTGGGCACCTGGAACGGGCGGGGATGCTGGTGCTGGGTTTGTCGGGCGCGGCCCTGGATGGGTTCATGGTGCGCGATCTGGGCCAGGCCGGGGACGCATCCGCGCTGCTGCGCCTTTTGCCGGGGCCGGAAGACTAGGGCCGGGACGTCCCGACCTTCCAAGCCGGGCGCGCAAAAAGGCGCGGCGCGGCCCCTGTGAAGGGAACCGCGCCGCCGGAGGGGGGAATGAGGCGTGGGGCTCTACTACTTGGGAGCGTCGGCCTTCTTCTCGGCCTTGTCGGCCTTCACTTCGGCCTTGTCGGCCTTCTTCTCGGCCTTGGCAGCCTTCTTCTCGGCCTTGACAGCCTTCTTCTCGGCCTTCATTTCCTTCTTCTCGGCCTTCATGTCGGCCTTCATGTCCTTTTTCTCCATCTTCATCTCGGCCTTGGCGGGCTCGGCGGCGGGGGCCTTGGCGGGCTCGGCGGCAAAGGCGGGAATGGCCAGGGAGAGCATCAGGGCGGCGATGATGAGCTTTTTCATGGAAAGTCTCCTTTTGCGAGAGGGTTAAAAGGTTACGACTTTACATTACAGCTGCGTTATACGGCCTCAAGCTACTACTTGGGAGCGGCAACC
>JANXYI010000127.1 GCA_025350085.1 Deltaproteobacteria bacterium | reverse complement strand
CAGGCTCATCGACGTGGGCGAGGGCGCGGCCATCCCCAGCAGAAGCGACTGGGGGCTGTTCAACGCCTGGACCATCAGCATCGTCGGCGCCGTGGCCGCCATCCTCTACCTGCTCATCGCCGAGCCCCAGCCCTACCAGCGGCTCGTGGTCTACCTGGCCGACGGCATCGTCATCACCTTCGAGGTCACGCTCATCTCCATCGTCTGCGCCTGCGCCATCGGGCTCATCACGGGCCTGGGGCGCGTGTCCAAGAACAAGGCCATCAACCTCGCGGCCTCGACCTACGTGGAGGTCGTGCGCGGCATCCCGCTTCTGGTGCAGCTGTTCTACATCTACTACGCGCTGGGCCGCCTCTTGAACGTGCACGACCTGACCGCCGCGGTCATCGCCATGAGCGTGTGCTACGGCGCCTACATGGGCGAGGTCTTCCGCGCGGGCATCACGGCCATCGACAAGGGCCAGACCGAGGCCGCGCGGTCGCTGGGGTTCAACACCCGGCAGACCATGTTCCTGGTCATCCTGCCCCAGGCCTGGCGCACCATCCTGCCGCCCGTGGGCAACGAGTTCATCGCGCTCTTGAAAGACACCTCGCTCGTGTCCATCCTCGCGGTGTCCGACCTCTTGCGCCGCGGCCGGGAGTTCAGCAGCGAGACCTTCCTGTATTTCGAGACGTACACCATGGTCGCCCTGATCTATCTCGTCATCACGCTCATCCTGTCCAAGGGTGTGAGCATCATGGAAGCGAGGCTCAGCCATTATGCCCGCCAGTAATACCCCCCCCATCGTCGACCCCATTGTCGATATCCGGCACGTGCACAAGAGCTTCGGGGCGCTCAAGGCCCTAAGCGATGTGTCCATGTCCATGAGCCTGGGCGAGAAGGTGGTCATCATCGGCCCCTCGGGCTCGGGCAAGAGCACGCTCTTGCGCTCCATCAACAAGCTCGAGAGCGTGGATTCCGGCACCATCATCGTGGACGGCCAGGACATCAATGCGCCGACCACGGACATCAACCGGCTGCGCATGGAGCTCGGCATGGTCTTCCAGAGCTTCAACCTCTTCCCGCACAAGACCGTGCTGGAGAACCTGACCCTGGCGCCCATGAAGCTCAAGGGGCTTTCCAGGGCCGAGGCCGACGAGATGGCCTTGAAGCTCCTGGACAAGGTCGGCATCAAGGAAAAGGCCCACGTGTATCCGGCCAAGCTCTCCGGCGGCCAGCAGCAGCGCGTGGCCATTGCCCGGGCGCTGGCCATGTCGCCCAAGATCATGCTCTTTGACGAGCCCACCAGCGCGCTCGACCCGGAGATGATCGGCGAGGTGCTGGACGTCATGGTCAAGCTGGCGCGCGAGGGCATGACCATGGCCGTGGTCACCCACGAGATGGGCTTTGCCCGCGAGGTGGCCGACCGCGTGGTGTTCATGGACCACGGCGTGATCATCGAGCAGGGCACGCCCGAGCACTTCTTCGTCAGCCCGGAGCACGAGCGCACCAAGCTCTTCCTGAGCCAGATACTGTAGACCCCAGGCTCCTGCACCCCACGACGGCCGCCCCCGGGCAGAGGGCCAGGCGGCCGTTCTGTTTCCTGGCCTGCCGCTGTTTTGCGCGACTACCGGACCATCGCGCAAGGGGCTACGCAGAGGCCTCGGCCCTGCGCTCTACGCAGCAGGGGAAAGCCCCGTGCAACAACGCCCCTATCCGTCGGCCTGGAACCGTAAATAGTCTAGATATATGGTACAGTCCTGGAATAACAAGAAGATGCCGGAAGCCCTTTTCAGGGTTCCAGCGCGGCTGCCCTGGGCCGGATCAGGGCGGGCCCCCTCGCCGCACTTGCGTCATTGCTTCCAGGGGGATAGAGCTTCTTGGCAACCCCGGAGGCACCCATGCGCAGCTCGGCCAGCGTCAGCACCACTTTCGCCGCCTTTCCCCTGGCCCTGCTCCTCTTCGGCCTGACGGGCTGCAGCCTGCTGCAGCTCATGGAGCCGGAAACGCCCGCCCAGCCCGTTGCAAGCGCGCAGGTCAATGCCACGGAGGCAGCCCCCCTGGCAGCCGCCCCGGCCGTGCCGCTCCCAGTGGCCCTGCCGGTCAAGGACGCGGCCGCGGTCACGCGCCAGTTGGATCTGCTCGTCAACGACACGGACCCGGCCGACCCGGAATGGTCGCGCCTGCGCGCCGGGCTCGCGGAACTGCCTGCCGATCTCTCCGCCGACCTGCGCCAGGCCGTCACGCGCGTCCAAGCCTTCAATGCCCCGCGCCTGCGCGAACGCTGGCAGCAGCACAGCGCGTCCCTGGACAACGCCGCCACCCTGTACGCCGAGCACCCGCCCGTGAACACCGAGGCCCTGCGCGGCGCGCGCGTGGAGCGCAGGCTGGGCCCGGCCCTGTACCTGGTGCGCCTGCCCGGGGGCGACACCGCCTTCTTCAACGTGCCCCTGGGCGCCCGCAGGCTCAAGAATGGCGCGCGGCTGGACAACATCGCGGTCATGGAGCGGCCCCGGCCCAGGCCGGACCGTGCTGCCGGCGACCTGGTGGACGAGCTGGCTGCCGCGCCACGGACCTTTGTGGCCCTGACCAAGCAGGACGTGCAGAGGCTCAAGGCCGAGCGCGCGCCTGTGCTGGACCGGCTGAAGCGCCTGGAGGCCGAGCGCACCCAGTTCCAGCAGGGCATCAAGGCGGACCTGGCCAGCCTGGACGCGCTCACCCGGGACGTGAACGCGGTCATCAGCCCGCGGCTGCTAGGCTTGCAGAGGGTTGGCCTGCCCGTGCCCGCCATCCGCCAGACCAAGCACCTGGGGCACAGGTACAGCCCGGTACAGCAGTACCGCTACAGCCTGCCCATCACCGGGCACGGCCAGATCGACACTGTGCTGCGCGGGTACCTGGACGAACGCAAAAAGGACGTGCAGGACCTCCTGCGCTTTGTGGGCAAGGGCACAGGCCGGGCGCGGACCAACAGCGACCTTGTCACCTACCGCGAGTTCACGGCCGGGCCGAACCTGCTCTCCGTGCGCTTCGAGACCACACGCGACACCGGCGGCGCGCACCCCAACCAGGGCTTCGCGTCCTTTGTCTTCGACGTGCCGAGCCAGACCATGCTCGGCCTTTCCGACCTGTTCACGGACCTGCCCACGGCCCTTGGCGTGCTGGCGGAACTGGCTGCGCGGCGCATGGAGCTGGCGCTGGACGGCCATGTGTTTGTGGAGGGGCTAATGCCCAAGGCCGAGAACTTCCAGGTCTTTGTCATTGACGGCTCGAATCAGGGCCAGGACCTGCTGTTCAGCTTCCCGCCGTACCAGGTGGCCAGCTATGCGGACGGGCCGCAGCAATTGCGCGTGCCACTGTGCCACCCGCGCCTCTTGCCCCTGCTCTCGCCGAAGCTGCTGGCGGCCCTGGGCGCGCGGCCCGGACAGTAGGAGCGTGGCTGACAGAGTATTGAGGAGAGGGCCTAGCGCCCCTGCTTCTTGTCGTTGATGTTCTTCATGGTCACGCCAGCCAGGCAACCCGCCAGAAGGCCCAGGCTAATCAGGCGGCCCATGTCCACCTCGGGCAGGAGCCAGCTGGCAATGAGCGCCAGCGACCCGCCCAGGATGATGCCCCGCGCCAGATAGTTCAGCGTGCCCGCAAAGCGCTTGTCCGCCGGGGTGAACTCCTCTTTCTTCTTCCCGCCCTTCTGCTCGTCGGGCTGCTTCCCTTCTTCCTGCTTGCCGTCTGCCTGCTGCACTACCTTACTCCCTGCCCTTCCTGGCGCGTTTGCCCATTGCTGCCCTCCGGCTCGATTCGTGGCGCATTCAACCACAAAAGCGGCCCGGGCTCAAGGCCGCATCGAAATACGTAAATTATTGCCTCCCAACGCCTCCAGATACCACTTGACATCGATTTTCAATATCATTATCTTGCACCTCGTACGGTGCAGGCCCGCGTGGGCGCGCCGAAAAAGGAGAAATAGACATGTGGCAGAACATCATTGTCATCGCGATTGTGGCTGTGACGGCCGCCCTGGTGGCCTGGAACGTATACCGGAAGTTCACGGGCAAGTCGGCTGGCTGCGGCGGCTGCTCGGGCGGGAATTCCTCGTGCTGCGGCAGTGGCGGGAAGGGAGCAGGCGGCGCAAACCTGCGGCCGCTCAGCGGTTCGGGCTGCGGTTGCGGGAACTAGCCCGCTCGTCCAACCATACTTCCCCCCAGCATACCGTGAAGGAGACACCCGTGAATCAGTGCCTTACCCTGCGCCAGGCGCAGGTCAATCAGAAACTGCGCATCTGCTCGGTCGGCGCCCAGGGCGAGCTGGGCCGACGCATCCGCGACATGGGCCTCATCCCCGGCGCAGAGGTGACTGTGGTCGGCAAGGCCCCGCTCAAGGACCCTGTGGCGCTCCGGCTGCGGGACTTCACCCTGACCCTGCGCAACAGCGAGGCCGATTTCATCACGGTCGAGCTTTTGCCCGCCGAGCCCGATAGAACGGCGGTGCAGCCGTGAGGGAACACAGCATCGTTATCGGGCTTTCCGGCAACCCCAACTGCGGCAAAACCACCATGTTCAACGCCCTCACCGGCTCGCACCAGCACGTGGGCAACTGGCCGGGCGTGACGGTTGAGACCAAGATGGGCCATGCGCTTGTCGCGGGCGAGGAAATCGACATCGTGGACCTGCCCGGCACCTATTCGCTCACCGCCTACTCCGAGGAGGAGAAGGCCGCGCGCAACTTCCTCATCGAGACGCGGCCCGCGGCAATCATCGACGTGCTCAACGCCGACGCACTTGAACGCAACCTGTACCTGGCCGTACAGATCCTGGAGCTGGGCGTGCCCCTGGTCCTGGCGCTCAACATGATGGACGAGGTGAGAAGGCACGGCAAAGACATCGACGCCACGCTCCTGACCGAGCTCACCGGCTGCCCGGCCATCGAAACCGTGGCGCGCTCGGGCAAGGGCAAGCAGGAGCTGCTCGAAGCGGCTTATGCCTTGTCCCAGGAACGCGCCGGGCGCTGGGAGCCGCTGGTCATCTCCTACGGCCCGGACCTGGACCCGGTGCTCGCCGAGATGCAGCCCATCATCGAGGCTGCCGGGCTCATGGCCGGAACCGTGCCGCCGCGCTGGGTGGGCATCAAGTACCTGGAGGGCGACACCTCCGTGATCCGCCGCTGCCGCGAGGCCAACTCCGAGGCCTCGGCCAGGCTTGAGGCCCTGGCGGCCAGGGTGGCCGAGCACCTGCAAAAGACCCTGCGCGCGAGCTCCGACGCCATCATCGCCGACTACCGCTACGGCTTCATCGCAGGCATCACCAAGCGCGTGGTGTGCTACCCCAAGGTGGACGACGAGCGCATCCGCCTGTCCGACCGCATGGACATGGTGCTCACGCACCAGCTGGCCGGGCCGCTGGTCATGGCGCTGATCATCTACCTGGTCTACATCCTGACCTTCAAGGCCGGGAAGGTGCCCATGGAGGCGGTGCAGGGGGCCTTCACCTGGCTGGGCAAGACGGCTGAGACGGCCATGCCCCCGGGCCTGCTGCGCTCGCTGGTGGTCTCCGGCATCATCGCGGGCGTGGGCGGGGTGCTGGGCTTCGTGCCGCTGATCATGATCATGTTCTTCCTCATCGCCGCGCTGGAGGACTCGGGCTACGTGGCGCGCATGGCCTACATGCTCGACCGCGTGTTCCGCATCTTCGGCCTGCACGGAACCTCCGTGCTGCCCTTCATCGTGGCTGGCGGCATCGCGGGCGGCTGCGCCGTGCCCGGGGTCATGGCCGCGCGCGCGCTCAGGAGCCCCAAGGAGAAGCTGGCCACGGTGCTGGTGACCCCGTTCATGACCTGCGGGGCCAAGGTGCCGGTGTTCCTCATGCTGGCCGCGGCCTTCTTCCCCGGCGCCGAGGCCGGGGTCATGTCTCTGGTGACGCTCACGGCCTGGGTGGCGGCGCTGCTCGTGGCCAAGCTCCTGCGCGCAACCGTGGTCAAGGGCCCCAGCACGCCCTTTGTCATGGAGCTGCCGCCCTACCGCACCCCGACCCTCTCCGGCCTGTGCATCCACACCTGGGAGCGCTCCTGGGACTACATGCGCAAGGCCGGCACCACCATCCTGGCCATCTCCGTGCTGCTCTGGGCAGCCATGACCTTCCCGGGCCTGCCCGCGGACCGGGCGAAGGCCTTTGACGCCCGCGAAAACGTTGTGCAGGGGCAGATCGAAGGCGCCAAGGCCAAGGGCCTGGAGGCCCCGGAGTTGACGGCCGGGGGGG
>JANXYI010000363.1 GCA_025350085.1 Deltaproteobacteria bacterium | reverse complement strand
TGCGCACCTGCTCCGGGCTGCCCCGGCGGGCGTCCACGCGGAAGAAGTAGCCGTGCAGGTGCATGGGGTGCGGCATGCTCTCCCTAGCGTTCACAAACTCCCAGGCCTCGGGCGCGCGCCGCTCCACTACAATGGGGCTTTCGTCCATGGCAAAGCTCAGGCCGTTAATGGTCCAGCGGCTCGCCTGGCGGTCCAGGGCCAGCTCGATGCGCCGGGGTCCGCTCTCCGTCACGCCGAGGGACGTGGAGCCCGAAGGGCCAGGCAGGGTCGAGAGCCTTGCCGGGATCGTGCGGCCATACGGCTCCTTGCGGCTGACCAGGATGCGCAGGATGGGGTAGGCCGCGCCCTCGTCCAGGCCCGCGCCATGAGACATGCCGTCCATGCCCGCCATGCCCTCGTTGTGCATGGGGTCAAAGGCCGCGTTCACCAACTGCACCACCTGACCGGGCGCGAGGCCGCGCAGGTCGAGCAGGAGCTCCACGCGCTCGCCCTGGGCCAGAAAGACCTGGTCCAGGCTTCGGGGTGCGTCCAGCAGGCCGCCGTCGTTGCCGATGAGCGTGAACGGCAGCCTGCGGCCCCGGTGCAGGAAGGCCAGGTTGAACAGCCGGGCCGTGCAGCCGTTCAGCAGCCGTAGCCGGTAGATGCGCGTGGCGGCCGAAAGCGTGGGCTGGCGCGCGCCGTTGGCCAGCACCTCGGTGCCCAGGTAGCCCATGAGCAGGTCGTCCTGGCTGGGCGCGTACACGAGCTCGCCCTGGGGGCCGAAGCGCTTGTCCTGGAGCACGATGGGCAGGTCCGTGACGCCCAAAGTCAGGTCCAGCTCGCGGGAGAGCGCCTCCTCCTCGGGGTCGCGCACCAGGAAGAACGAGGCCAGGCCCAGGTAGGCCTGCTTGGCCGTGAGCCCATGGGGGTGTGGGTGGTACCAGTAGGTGCCCGCGCGGTTGGTGACGGGGAAGGCGTAGTCGTAGGCCTGGCCCGGAGCCGCGGCATAGGACGGGTGCCCGGTCTGGCGCCAGTCCGCGTCCACGCCGTGCCAGTGGATGATGGTCGGCTCGTCGAGGCCGTTGACCAGCCGGGCGCGGAACTCCTGGCCCCTGTGCAGCACCAGGATGGGGTTGTGCCAGAGTCTTTCGCCCTGGCGCGCGGTATAGGCCAGCAGGGAGGCCCTGGTGGCGGGCAGAAGTCCCGGCACACTGGCGGCGGTCAGGGTCAGGTTCCCTTCCGGCTGTAGCAAACCATACAGGCCGCTCGCGCCGGGCAGGGGCAGGGCCGAGCCAAACGTTTGGCCGGTCTGGGCCGCCCGGGCGGCCTGCGGCAGCAGCGCGGCCAGGGGCGCGCCGACCAGCGCCAGGGCCGAGGCCTTGGCCGCAAGGGCAAGGAATTGTCTGCGGGTCTGGGGCATGGCGTCTCCTCTCGGCACAGCTGCCATATCGTTCAGGATACGTCGGTTGGCGGAGAAATCAAGGGCGTGGCGCCAGATTTCTCTTCCAGCGCGCGCCACGGCCTGCCCCTTTGGGCCCGGACAACCGCCCAACAGCAGGTTTCGCGCAACCCGGCCAGGCGGCTCTGCCCCTGAAAATATATGTTGTGCGTGGTTGCCCACTTACCTGCGGGGCCCGTCCAATACGCAAAATATCTCTTGCAAATTTCCCTTGGGTGAATATTTTCACATCATAGGAATCCCCCCCGAGGGCCTGGCATACCAGACTAATTCAGTCATGATTGCCCAAGGTCGGCGCGGGTGAAAGCAGGCGAGACAGGGGTGCGGTCAGCCCGAGGCCGAGCCTTCGGAGCCTGCGCAGAAGATCAAGATGGGGGTTGACGGTCGGGGTATCGGTCATCGGGTCCTTCCAAGCCTAAGGGGGAATGCGATGTTGAAAATGACAAAAGCGCCTGCGGCCCAGAAGCCCGGCAAGTCCGCAGCGGCCATGAAGTCCAAAGCCTCCGGCTCCAAAGTGGCCACAGGCGGCCGGGAAGCCCTGCTCGGACGGGTCGAGGCCGTGCGCCTGGCCCAGCGCAAGGCGGGCCACTTCGACTGCTTTGCTAAGGCCAGGGGCGGCTACTGCGACCAGAGCGGCTGCGCGTACCACTCCGAGTGCGTGGACATCTCGCCGCGGCTCTGACGCCGGGCCGGGTGGAGTGATCCAAACGGTTCCTGGTGGCGGCCTCTTGCCGCCTGGATGGCCCACAGCGGTTCGAGACAGCAGCCCAACAAGCCGTCCGCAGGCCGCCATCAGGGACTTTAGCCTGAACAGAACATCAAGGGACGGGCACTCGGTGCCGGACCCAGAAGATACGGGGAGGTGGCAGATGCAGGGCAAGAGGGTGTTCACCGGCCGGATGCAGCTCTTCGAGGGCTGGGAGATCCGGCCCTTTGCCATCAAGATCGCCGAGGGGGTTTTCTCGCCGGGACTCTCCGCGCGCAGGCACCGCGCGGGCGACGACTCCGGGAAAGTGCTGGCTTTCGATTCCCAGTGCCTGGACAAGGAAGAGGCCTTTGAACTGGCGCTGCGCCGTGGACGCAGCCTGGTCTGCGGGGAGCTCACCCCAGCCGTGTGAGGCTACCGTCCGCGGCGTGCGAAAAAGCCCCGGCCCGGCGTACCGGACAGGGGCTTTGTTGTTTCTTCTGGCTAAAGCCTAGAAGGTCACGCGCTTGACGCCCGGGATGGCCATGAGCTTTTCGCGCACTTCCTCGGTGGGCTCCTGGTGCACCACGTACACGGTCTGCACGGAGTCGGACAAGAAGCGCGAGTTGTTCTCGCGGATGTTGATGCCCAGATCGCCTAGGGCGGTGCCGAACTTGCCGAACATGCCCGGCTTGTCCTCGTGGGTGATGAACAGCGCGTAGATGCGCTTGCCCTCCTCCTCCACGGTTTCGCCCACGTTGACCGAGTTGCCGAAGTCGCCGCGGCGCAGGTACTTGGTCACCACCTCGGCGATCTCCATGCCGGTCTTGCGCACGGCGTTCAGCGTGCTGGCGCCCAGGTGCGCGCTCATGACCAGGTTGTCCAGCTCGTGCAGGCAGGAGGCAAAGGCCTCGCCCTCGCGCTTGGGCTCCTTCTCGTAGCAGTCGAGCGCCGCACCCGCGATGATGCCGTTCTTCAGCGCGTCATAGAGCGCCGCCTCGCTCACGTTGCTGCCGCGCGAGGCGTTGATCAGGTACGCCGTGGGCTTCATAAGCTTCAGCTCGCGCTCGGCGATGATGGCGTTCTTGCCGCCGGTGTGCAGGCTGATGAAGTCGGACGCCTTGAGCACCTCGTCGATGCTGTCCAGGTAGTCCACGCTCGAGTCCGGCATGCGGTACAGGTCAAAGCCCACGACCTTCATGCCGATGCCCAGGGCCTTGGCTGCGAGGGCCTGGCCGATGCGGCCGCAGCCGATGATGCCCAGTGTCTTGCCCATGAGCTCGTTGCCCTGGAAGCGCTTCTTGTGCCACACGCCGCCCTTCAAGGTGTGGTGGGCCATGGGCACCTTGCGCGCCACGGCGAACATCAGCCCGAGGGCGTGCTCGGCCGTGGCGTTGGTGTTGCCGTTGGGCGCGAACTTGACGATGACGCCGCAGGCCTTGGCCGCCTCCAGGTCGATGTTGTCCGTGCCCACGCCGCCGCGGCCCACGATCTTGAGCTTGCCGCCGTTCTTGGTGCCGGCCTCGATGATCTCGCGCGTGACCTTGGTGGCGCTGCGCACGAGCAGGGCGTCGAAGTCGCCGATCTCGCCGATGAGGTCGTCGGTGCTGCGCTTTTCGGTCTCCACGGTGAAGCCTTCCTTCTTGAGGAAGGCCACGGCCTCTTCGTTCAGGCCGTCATTGGCAAGAATACGCATGATGAGTTTCCCCTTATTCCAGCAATGCTGGCTATTTCAGCAGTTCGGGCTTGAGGGCGTCCAGGTACGCGGCGAGCATTGCTGGGGTGATGTCGCCCATGTGGCCGAGGCGGATGAGCACGCGCTGGCCCTTCTCCTCCAGGTCGGTGTTCAGCTTGCCGTAGCCGGGGTCGAAGAGGAAGCCCTTGGCGCGCATGGCCTCTTTCACCTTCTTGAGCTCCGCCACGGTGACGCCGGCCGGAACCCGCACGGCGGTCAGGGTGGGCGAGCGGTGGCCCTCCGGGGCCAGCAGCTCGAAGCCGGGCAGCCCAGCCACGAAGTCCGCCACCATGGCGCGCATCTGCTGGTGCCGGGCAAAGCGCTTGTCGATGCCCTCGGTGTTCACGATGTAATCGAGCTGCACACACATCTGGTTGGCCAGGGTGCAGTTGGGCGTGGTGAGCGTCTGGCTCTTGGACGCCCGGCCCAGCTGCGCGTTGATGTCCGTGGCAAAGCCCTTGTTCTTGACGGCCTTGGCCTTCTCAATGGCCTCCTCGGAGGCGAAGAGGATGCCGAAGCCCGCAGGCAGGGCCAGGGACTTCTGGGTGCTGGTGGCATAGGTGGCCGCGCCGGAGCCAGAGAGATCAATGGCCGCGCCGCCGAAGATGCTCACGCCGTCCACCAGCGGAAGCGCCCCATGCTTGCGGATGAGCGCGCACACGGCGCGCAGGTCGTTGGTCACGCCGGTGGAGGTCTCGTTGTGGGTGAAGGTCACGCAGGCGGGCTTGTGCTCGGTGAGCGCGGCCTCGAGCTTGGCCAAGTCGATGGCCGACCCCGGGGCGAACTTGAGCTGTTGGGCCTTCTTGCCGTTGACCACGGCCATCTTGTGGTACAGGTCGCCAAAGGCTCCAACGGAGACGTTGAGCACGGTCTCGTCGTCGGCCACCAGCGAGCGCACCGTGGCCTCCATGGCGCTCGAGCCCGAGCCGTTGAGGATGATGACGTGGAAGTCGTCAGCGCAGCCCGCAAGCGTCTTCAGGTTCGCCATGATGGGCTTGAAGCGCTTGTTGTTCTCGGAGTCGCGGTGCCCGAACTCGGGCAGCAGGCCCGCCTCGCGGATCTCGGGGCGTATGAACGTCGGGCCGGTGATGAACAGCTGGAGTTCGGCAAAGTCCTGGGTGCTCATGGGCGGATCACCTCGTGGTAGAAGAATGTACGGCGTGTACGCCGGGGAATGCGCGAAAGCAGTCCCTTACCCCTACTGCCCCCGGCTGTAAAGCGGCGCGGGAAGCCAGGACGGCCCGAACTTGCCAAGGCCAGCGCCCGGACCTATACTTCTAAACTCACGTATCCGCGCAACCCCCAGAACCTGACAACCATCCCTGCCCGGAGCTGACGCCCAATGCCGCTGATCGGTCCGCACATCTCCATCTCCGATGAACGCATCCTGACCCGCGTGCTGGGCCTGACCGCCTCGCCCGAGGAGGGCGGCTTTGCCCAGTGGCCGGACAGCGTGCGCGAGCTGGCCATGAGCCTGGCCGCCGAGCTGTTCCTGGTGCGCTACAACCCCTTTGTGGACGCCCACCTGGTGCGCCAGAGCGTGGACCGCAAGCTGTCCATTGCCCGGCCGAGCCTGTCCGGCGAGTTCCCGCGTGTGCTGGCAGCGGCCGTGGCCAGCTTCTGGGAGCGCTACGACGCGGACCAGGGCTTCGCCCTCACCCTCAAGGCCCGGCTGGCCGAGTTCCTGCCCGCAGAGCTCATCGGCGAGCACGCCAACACGCGCATCGAATGCGCCACGGACGCCACCGACCTGCGCCTGGAGCTGCCGCTGTTCGTGCTCTTTCCCGAGACCACGGAGCAGGTGCAGCGCATCGTCAAGCTGGCCAATGAGCTCTCCTTCGGCGTTATTCCGCGCGGCGGCGGCACCGGCCTCACCGGCGGGGCCATCCCCATGTTCGCGCGCTCGGTGGTGCTCTCCCTGGCCCGGTTCAAGAAGATCATCGACGTGGACCCGGACCGCATGCTGCTCACCGCCCAGTCCGGGGTCATCACGCTCGATGCCATCAAGGCCGCGGACGAGCAGAACCTGCTGTTCACCGTGGACCCGGCCTCCAAGGCGGCCTCGACGCTGGGCGGCAACATCTCCGAGAACTCCGGCGGGCCGTTTGCCTTTGAGTACGGCACCACCATCGACAACATCGCCTCCTTCACCATGGTCACGCCCCTGGGCGAGGTCATCACTGTGCGCCGGAAGGACCATCCCGGGCACAAGATCTTCGAGGGCGAGACCGCGTCCTTTGAGATTCTGGACGAGCGTGGCGGCCTGAAGGACGCGGTTGTCCTTTCCGGCACGGACGTGCGCGGCACGGGCCTGGGCAAGGACGTGTCGAACAAGTACCTGGGCGGGCTGCCCGGCGTGCAGAAGGAGGGCGTGGACGGCATCATCACCGAATGCGTGTTCACCCTGCACCCCAAGCCGAAATTTTCCCGCGTGCTGTGCCTGGAGTTCTTCGGCCGCAGCATGAAGAACGCCATGTTCGTCATCGGCGATGTGGTGGGCCTGCGCGACACCATCCGCACCCAGGGCGACATGGTCAAGATCTCGGCCCTGGAGGAGTTCGGCACCAAGTACGTGCAGGCCATCGAGTACCGCAAGAAGTC
>JANXYI010000448.1 GCA_025350085.1 Deltaproteobacteria bacterium | reverse complement strand
AGCACGAGTGCTATGAGCACGAGCGCGGTGCCGTACTGGATGGGCCGGGTCTTCTCGATCTCCGTGCCTGCGGTGGCCAGCACGTAGATGTGGTACGGCAGGGCCATGACGTCCGAGAAGACCGAGTCCGGCATCTTGGGCGTGTAGAACACCGCGGCCGTGAACATGATGGCCGCGGTCTCGCCCGCGGCGCGGCTGATGCCGAGGATCGAGCCCGTGAGTATGCCCGGCAGGGCGCTTGGCAGCACCACCCGCCAGATGGTCTGCCACTTGGTGCCGCCAAGGGCCAGGGAGGCCTCGCGGTAGGTGTCGGGCACGCTTCGCAGGGCCTCCTCGGTGGTGCCGATGATCACGGGCAGGCAGAGCACGCCGAGAGTCAGCCAGCCGGCCAGGAGCGACACGCCGAGATGCATGGCCGTGACAAAGAGCCCGAGGCCGAACAGCCCGAAGACCACCGAGGGCACGCCGGCCAGGTTGTTCACCCCCAGGCGGATGATGCGCATGAGTTTGCCCGGCAGGGCATACTCGTGCAGGTAGATGGCGCTGGCGACCCCAAGCGGCAGGGCCACGGACATGGCCCCGACGGAGAGCAGGAGCGTGCCCACGATGCACGGCCAGACACCGCCCTCGGTCATGTAGTTGCGCGGCGCCTCGGTGAGGAATTTCCAGGAGATGACCGAGATGCCGTTTGTGACCAGGAAGCCCACGATGACGGCGAGAGCCGCTGCCACCACCAGGATGGCCCCGCGCAGCAGCATGAAGGCCAGCCACTGCTTGGCCTTGCGGCGGCGGTCGCGGCCCGTGGCGATGGACAGGGACGGGCGGATTGGAGCGTTGAAGACGGCTTCGGGAGTCATGGTTGGCCTGCCTTACAGGGTGGCCGCGCCGACCTGGCGGTGCTTGTGGGAGATGTAGTCGGCCAGGATGTTGAAGCCCAGCGTGACCAGGAAGAGCACCATGGCCGTGGCGAAGAGCGCGTGATAGTGCGGGCCGCGGAAGGGCGCCTCGGCCATCTCCGCGGCGATGCTCGCGGGCATGGGCCTGACCGGGCTCCAGAGCGAGTCCGGGATCACGGCCGCGCCGCCCGCCACCATGAGCACGACCATGGTCTCGCCGATGGCCCGGCTCATGCCCAGGATCACCGCGGTGCCGATGCCGGAGAGCGCGGCGGGCAGGGTCACGCGCATGAGCGTCTCCAGGTGCGTGGCCCCGAGCGCCAGGCTGGCCTCCTTGAGCTCGCGCGGCACGGCGAAGATGGCGTCCTCGCTCACGCTGGCGATGGTCGGCACGCTCATGAAGGCCAGCATGAGCGCGGCATTGAACAGGTTGAGCCCCACGGGGATGTCGAGAAAATCCTGGAGGAACGGGGCCATGACCACCATGCCGAAGAAGCCGATGACCACCGAGGGCAGGCTCGCCAACAACTCCACCACGGGCTTGACCACGGCGCGCACGCACGGGGAGGCGATCTCGGCCAGGTACAGGGCGGTCATGACGCCGAGCGGGATGGCGAGCGCCGAGGAGAGCAGCGTCACCGCGCCGCTGGCCGCGATGAGCGGCAGGATGCCGTAGGCCGGGTTGGCCTCGTCGGTCGGGTACCAGTCCAGGCCGAGCAGGAAGTCCTTCACGCTGACGAAGCTGAAGGCGGGCAGGCCCTCCATGAACAGAAAGATCATGATCAGCGCCAGCACCGCCAGCGAGGTTATGGCCGTGGCCAGAAAAGCCTGCTTGATGAGATGTTCCCTGGTGTTGCGGCGCATGGGCGTGCTCTCCTGTCCGGGGCTGTTGCCCTCGCCCCCTGCCCGGATGGGCCGGGCAGGGGGCAGGGGCGCAAAGGAAGGATATCTGTCTGTCTGGGCGCGGGGAAGAACTATTTCTTGGCCTTCTTGGCGGCCTTCACGGGCACGTAATCCACCTGGGCCACGATCTTCTGGCCCTCGTCGGAGAGGATGAAGTTCACGAGCTTCGCCACGTCGCCGCTGGGCTCGCCGTTGGTGTACAGGTACAGGCCGCGGGAGATGGGGTAGGTGCCGTTGAGCGTGTTCTCCACGCTGCCGCCCACGCCTTCCACGGTGACGGCCTTGAGGCCCTTGTTCTGGGTGTAGGCCAGGCCCACGTAGCCGATGGCCGACTTCTGCTTGGACACGGTCTGGGCCACGGCGCCGTTCGACGCCTGCATCTGGGCCCGGGCAAAGACGCGTTCCTTCTTCAGGACGTGCTCGTTCCAGTACTCAAAGGTGCCGGAGGAGGAGTCGCGGGAGACCACGGAGATGGGGCCCGGGGTGCCGCCCACGTTTTTCCAGTCCGTGATCTTGCCGGTGTAGATGTCCTTCAGCTGGGCCAGGGTCAGGTTCTTGACCGCATTCGCGGGGTGCACGATGGGGGTCAGGCAGTCGTAGGCGATGAGGATCTGCTTGGGGTTGACGCCCTTGTCCTTGGCCTGCTTGATCTCGGTATCTTTCATTTCGCGGCTCATCATGGCCAGCGGCGTGGAGCCGTCGATGAGGGCCTTGGCGCCGTCTCCGGAGCCCGAGGCGGACAGCGAGATGGACACACCCTTGTTCTTGGCCATGAAGGCCTCGATGGCCTTCTGCATGATGGGCTGGACCGTGGTGGAGCCCTTGACCGGAATCTCGCCGGCAAAGCCGGTGGCGGCCAGGCCAAGCACGGCCAGGGTGCACAGGGCGGTGGAGAATATGCGTTTCATCGATGGTCCTCCGGAAGGGGTTGATGTTCACGGTTGCTCGAGAAATCATATAGCCGCGCCGTGTGACGGTTGTGTGACGGCCCGGCAAAAGGTGGGTGACGCGGGTGTAAACGCGCGCGCAATTTGGCACTGACGTGCGGGCAATTCGGCACGAGCGGCTAACGCCCTTGCTGGCCCTTGGCGATTAATCCCCCCGGCGAAGGCGGACTAGAGTCACGCCCCCACCGGGAGGATGCTGCTAGGCATTCAGGTGCGTATCGGCCTCCTTCATCAGCACAGCCGAGAGAGTTCGGAACGCGAGCGCCGCAGCCAGAGGGCAAACCCCGTTACCGGCGAGGCGCTGTCGGTCCAGCCGAGTGGCCACCCCATCAGCATCTCCAGGAACAGCGGGTTTGAGGTCAGGGCTGCGCAGGAGGATGTCGGACCAAGCCGCAATGTTACCTGGACCGGGGGCGAAGAGCGGCAGACCACCAGGCTCCGCACCAACTCCGGCCCCAACGTCGAGTGCATGAGCTCCCAGAACAGCGTCCAGGTCGCCGCCGCCCCGGCCAGGCTCAGCTGGTGCTTGGCCTCGAACTTCAGCCTGCCTGCCCCCACCGTCACCCCGATGTCGTACTTGAACCAAGCCACCGTGGGCGTGCGCCAGGATGAAGAGTCTGCGCCGGAAGTGGCCAGCGCCGACTTCTCGCGCTGAAAACACGCCCGCAGCAACCCGGTAGCCCAGGCCTTCAAGGTCTCGGGCGACATCCGGGAATCCCAGGTGAAGGTGCCCGACGACGTTCTCGCAGAAGACCCACTCCGGGGCGGCTTCCCCGATGATGCGCGCGACATCCGGCCAGAGGTGGCGCGGGTCTGCTGCGCCGAGCTGCTTGCCTGCTGAGCTGAACGGCTGGCACGGGTAGCCCGCAGTGAGGATATCCACGCAGCCACGCCACGGGCGGCCGTCGAAGGATCGCAGGTCAGACCAGAGAGGCGCTGAATCCAGGGCCTTGTCTTCCATCCTGGCCACGAGAGCGGACGCAGCGTGTGCGTCCCGCTCGACGAAGCAAACAGTTCGGTATCCGGACAGGGCGACATGGAGCCCGAGCTCCAGGCCGCCCGCTCCGGCGCAGAGGGCGATTCCGTCAAGTCTTTGGGAAGGTAGAGCCACATTGAGCCTCCGAGTGCTTCGGCTGTCCATGCAGCTCTTGGTCGGGGCTCGCGGCCCTCACGTGATTGTACTGCCCGCAGCGCGGGCATTTGATGGTCAGCGCCAGGGCCTCGCCTCTGGCCAGAAGCCGGTTACAGTTGCCGCATCTGATCTCCCGTTGCATTCTGCGCCTTTACGGTTGCGCCTTCGCCTGATAGCTTCCTGGTACCCCTGGTCAGAGCCAGGGAGCAGCGGCTTCGGCAGTGGTTGGATGTTCGCGCATCCGGCCAGTGGGAGGTGAACAAGACCTCCCGCCTGCTTCCTCCAAAATCTCTCCGCTTGACTCCCTCCTCCTTACTCGCTACCGACTTAGGTGGCAGACAGTGCTGCCCGCGCGCCCACACTCGCGAAGCCTCTAGGGGCACACTATTGGTTTTTCCCGCCTTCTTCCTTTGTGAACACAGGCGGCTTGTGGGCGAGCTATGCTTGGTAACGTTCATGGAGGATTCCTCATGACTTTTCTCCATTTTTCCGCTCAAGAAATCGCACGTCTTAAGAAGCAGGCAAAGCTGCTGGCCAAGCAGCAAGGCCTGCAGCACAGCCAAGCCCTTGACCTTGTGGCCAAGCAGCATGGCTATGGGAATTGGTCCCAGCTCGGGAAGAGGGCGCCAAAGTCGCCTCCGGACAAGATTGAGATCGTGAGTTGGCTTCCGGTGAGCCATGTGTTTAGGGGCCCCCCTCCGACTAAGCATGTTATGAGGAGATGGTTTCTGGCGAAACACGTGTTTGTAGGCCCTCCTCGCTCTAGAACTATTACCATCCCATTGAACCGACCGGACCATGCTCCCCCAGAGGTATTTGAGTGCTGGCCTGTGAATGTGCTTAAAGTCCTTGAAACGGCTTTCCCCGATGCGACTGCTACGGACTTGGATACTGTCGCTCAAAAACTTGATGCTGATGGGCGATACGTTGACCGCGCTTACAAGAAGCTTTGTGAAGGCAACTGGAAAACTAACCCCGACAGGGATGGGGGACACAACTGGCTCCCACCACTCGGAAAAACTACGTTTCGAAGCGCAGAGGTTCTTGAGATAGACCATGAGAGGCATGTAATCAAAGTCGCTTGTGCCCGGGTGTTTGATCTGGTTAACATCCCGGAAGACACGGGGATCCTTTATTTCAGATGCCCAATATGCGGCATGGTCCATCCTCATGGGCCGGTCAAACCCGAATTTGGTGCCGGAAATGGAACACGGTCGCCGCATTGTCGTTTGCCTCATGAGTTGCTAACGTTTCAATACGAGTTAGTTGAAGTCACCGAACCGGACAGGGCTGGACAATTTACCCGACGCACGCGCGAGATGGTTTTTCCTCACCACGATCACGAAAGCATACGCAACCTGGCATTCCCCCGGCCTTTCTCTCAATTCGTATAGTCCGCAATCTGAAGACCGGATGGGGCCGCAAGGCCCCTCCGGTGTTTTCAACACACTATTCCGTCACCACCGGCCACACCACCTCGACCGGGAAACCCGCCTGCGTGGTGATGTCCCGCAACTCCTGGCGATAGGCAACCCAGGCGGTCTTGGCCTCGGTGGTGAGCGCCGCGTCTGGCAACTGCGTCCAATCGCAAGCTGCAATGCGCGCGCCTCGCTCGGCTCGGATGGTGAGGGCAAGAAGCTCCTGGTTGGCGGCGCTGCCCTCCGTGTCCGGCACGGTGACCTGCCCCCCTAAACCTGAGCCAGAGATTTTGTTAGTCTCTGGCCATGGAGGGAACAGACATGGGCAGGAAAGGACAGGCACCAGAGCAGATAATCGCCAAGCTGCGTGAAGCGGAAGTGGCATTGGCCAAGGGTAAGACGGTAGCTGAGACGTGCCGAGCTCTTGGCGTCTGCGAGCAGACGTTCTATCGCTGGCGCAACGAGTACGGTGGGCTGAAGGTCGACCAAGCCAAGAAGCTGAAGACCTTGGAGCGTGAGAACACCCGGCTAAAGAAGGCTGTGGCAGAGCTGACCTTAGACAAGCTCATCCTTCAGGAGGCGGTAAGGGGAAACTTCTGAGCCCTTCCCGGCGCAGGCAGTGCGTAACTCATGTGCGTTCAACTCTCAGTGTGCCGGAACGGCGCGTATGTCAGGTGCTGGAGCAGCCCCGAGCAACGCAGCGATACCGTCCCAGCACAGGAGATGAAGAGCCGTTAAGGGCAGCCGTCATCCACTTCGCCAGCGAGTATGGCCGTTACGGGTATCGCCGTATTCAAGCCCTGCTGCAGCGAGAAGGCTGGCTGGTGAACCACAAGCGCATAGAGCGTATCTGGCGTCAGGAAGGGCTGAAGGTTCCGCAGAAGCAGCCGAAGCGTGGTCGGCTTTGGCTCAACGACGGCTCATGTATCCGGCTGAGGCCATGTTGGCGCAACCACGTCTGGTCGTATGACTTCGTCATGGCCAGGACGCATGAAGGCCGAGCGTTTCGTATCCTTGTGGTCATTGATGAGTTCACCCGGGAGTGTCTGGCGCTCGTGGTGGCAAGGCAACTCCGCTCCGATGACGTGCTGCATTGTCTGGCAAAGTTGTTCGTTGAAAGAGGGACGCCAGACTTCATCCGGTCGGACAACGGCTCCGAGTTTGCTGCCCATGCTGTTCGGGACTGGCTCGGCAAAGTCGGCGTAAAGACGTTGTTCATCGCACCAGGTTCGCCCTGGGAAAACGGCTACTGTGAGAGCTTCAACGGGAAGATGCGCTACGACAAGTTGGACGGAGAGATATTCTACACGCTCAAAGAGGCGCAGGTCGTGCTGGAAATGTGGCGCCAAGAGTACAACACGTTCAGGCCGCACAGCTCGTTGGGC
>JANXYI010000434.1 GCA_025350085.1 Deltaproteobacteria bacterium | reverse complement strand
GGCCGTCCTCGCCAGCAACGGAAACCGCGCCGAGCACGGCCTGGGCCTGGGCAGCCAGGTCGCGTAGCAGGGACAGGGCCAGCCAGAGGATGGCCACGGCCAGGGCGGTCAGGGCCGCGGCCTGGGGCAGCGGGCGCTCGGGGTGCGACCGCCGGGTGGTGCGCGACAGGCGAAGGACCAAAAGCGAGACGCAGTAGGCGGCCATGGCAAGCGCCAGCAGGGCCGGGGCCAGGGGCGCGGCCGAAAGCCAGTCCAGAAGCCAGGACACGCGCAGCAGGGCCAGGCTGGTGGCGCAGGCGAAGACAAGGCTGGCGGTGAGCGCACAGGGCAGCGCCAGGCGCAGCAGCCGCCGGGCATAGGCCTCGGGGTGCTGGGTGCCGCGCATCTGGCCTGCGGAGAGGCAGATGACGGCCAAAAGCGGCGCGCCAAGGGCCGCCAGCCCGAAGAACAGGAAAAAGGCCGGGGCGGCCAGGCTTGCTGGAATGCGCAGGAGTTCGGCTGGGGTCATGCTGGCCTCGGTTGGGTGCATCGCCTGGACTTTTCTGCCGCATTTTTTCGAAGCAGGCAAGCTACACAGCCCCTGGCAGGGCGCGGAGATTCTTGCCAAAGTCGCCGCACTGGCCTAAGGAGTGCTGAACAGGAGAGGCCCATGCGTCACAAAGCCCTATACGTTGTCCTGCTCACGCTGACCGTGAGCGGCTGCGCCGGAAAAATGGACGCCAATCGCGGCTTGAGCGAGGAGTGGCGCTTGCGCAGCCTGGAGGAGAACTTCCTCAATTTCAAGGAGGGCCAGCGGGAGCAGGAGGAGCGCGGCCGTGAGCAGCAGCGCAAGTTCCTGGAGCGCCTCCGGGCTGTGGAGGACTCTGTGCAGCGCCTGCAGGAGAACCAGGGCCTGGCTGCCGCGCCCATGGCCCAGAAGCGTGCCGAGGCTGCCCCGGCGCCCCTTGCTTCGGCCCCGGTGGTGAATGCCCAGCCCGAGCCGCCCCAGAGCGAATATGCCGCCAGCCCGGCCCCGCGCCCGGCTTCGCCTCCGTCCTCAATCGACGCCCTGGCCGAACGCAAACTGGCCCCGGCCCCGGCCAAGCCAGCGGCCAAGGCCAATGGCGGTTCGGCCCTGGCGCCCCAGTACACCGAGGGCATGTCCCTGGTGCGCGACGAGCATCCCGAGGAAGGCCGCACCATCCTGACCGACTTTTTGGCCGCAGAGTCCGGCAGCGTGCTCGTGCCCAACGCCCTGTACTGGATCGGCGAGAGCCACTACCAGCAGAAGAACTATGCCCAGGCCATCCTGACCTTCAAGGACGTGACCCGGCGCTTCCCGAAGCACCACAAGGCTGCGGCGGCCATGCTCAAGATCGGCATGTCCTATGCCATGCTGGGCGAAAAGGACAACGCCTCGCTGTACCTGCGCGCGCTGTTGCAGGACTATCCCAAGTCCGAGCCCGCGCCCGAGGCCCGCAAGAAGCTCCAGGAGCTGGGGCGTTGATCCCGGCGGCTCTCCCCGGGCCGCCACTCGTGCCGCCGCCATTCGTGCCGTCAGGTGTGCTTCCATGACCCTGGACGCGGCCAAGGAATTCTTCTCCTGCCTGGCCCTTAGGCATACGCCGGGCCTGGGTCCGCGTTCCTGGAAGAGCGTGCTCGCAGGCTACGAGAGCGCCTATGCGGCCGTGTCCGACGCCCGTCACTGGTCCGGCCGCAAGCTTCTGCCCAAGAACCGCGCCGAGGTCTTCCTGGCCGAGCCCTGGCGCCCCGCGGCCGAGGCCGAGTACCGCGCCGCGCGCAGCGTATCCGCGTGCATCCTGACCTGGTTCGATCCCCGATACCCGCAGCGCCTCAAGGAGATCCCCGATCCTCCGGTGCTCTTGTACGCCGTGGGCGACCTGAGCCTCTTGCGCAACCCGTCCGTGGCCGTGGTCGGGGCCCGCGAATGCACACTTTTGGGCCTGCAGTCCGTGGAGCGCATCAGCTCCGAGCTCTCGCGCTTCGGCATCACCGTGGTCTCCGGGCTGGCCGCGGGCATCGACCGCCAGGCGCACCTGGCGGGCCTGTCCGGCATCGGCCGGTCCATCGCCGTGCTCGGGGCCGGGCTCGACGTGCACTACCCGCCGGAGAACGAGGACGTGCGCCAGGCCCTCGAACACCACGGGTTGGTGGTCACGGAGTTCGGCCCAGGCACCCGGCCCGAGGCCCGGAATTTCCCTTACCGCAACCGCATCATCAGCGGCCTGTCGCTGGGCGTGCTGGTGGCCGAGGCCGCGGCGCGTTCCGGCAGCCTCATCACCGCGCGCCTGGCCGCGGAGCAGGGCCGTGAGGTCTTTGCCCTGCCCGGGCCCCTGGGCCAGCCGACCTTTGCCGGCTGCCACAAGCTCATCAAGCAGGGCGCGGCCTTGGTCGAGAGTGCCGAGGACATCGTGCGCACCCTGCGCTACCAGTTCAGCGCCGAGCTGGCGAGGGTGCCCAAGACCTTGCCTGGCGCGGCTGCCCCGGTCCCGCCGCAGACCCTGGTCCGGCCGTCTGCAGCGCGCACTGCCCAGGCGTCCGCAACCCCGCCCCGCCCGCTGCCCGCGAACTTGACGGACGAGGAGCGCGCCCTGCTGGCCCAGCTGACCACGGACGGCAAGGCGCACATCGACACGCTGATCCAGGCGCTTGGCTGGGAGAGCCACATCGTGAGCCGCCGCCTGCTGGTGCTGGAGATGCAGGGGCTTGTCCGCCAGTGGCCGGGCATGTACTATAGCCTGACGTGACCACCCCCCTGTGATCCAGGGGTGATGCAGGAGCAGTATGCAGAAGATCCCCCTCTCCCTGGCCAAGGTCGGCATGAAGCTGGCCAAGCCCATTGCCAAGGCCAACGGCATGCCCATCGTCGGCGTCGGCGTGGAGCTGACCGAGGCGCTCATCGACCGGCTGGACGGCATGGGTATCGACAAGATCTGCGTGGTGGGCGACGCCGTGGCCGCCAGCCAGAGCCCGACCGAGCGCGTGCTGCGCCTGGAGCACCTCTTCCGCCGCCTGGAGGGCGACGAGTGGATGGTCCAGGTCAAGGCCCACCTGCGTGAATATTTCACCATCAAGGCCGCGTCCGAAGCGGCCCAGGCCGCACAGGGCCAGGGTTAGCAGGCATGGACGAGGACCTCAAGACCAGCGCCAAGGGCAAGATCCTGTCCATCCGCGATCTGCCCACGCTGCCCAGGGTGCTCGACGAGGTCAGCCGCCTTGTCCAGAACCCGAACACCACCATCGAGGCCATTGCCAAGGTCATCTCGCGCGACCAGGTGCTCTCGGCCAAGGTGCTCAAGATGGTCAACTCGCCGGTGTACGGTTTCCCGGGCCGCATCGGCTCGGTGCAGCACGCCCTGGTGCTGCTGGGCTTCAACGTCATCCGCGGCGTGATCATCTCCACCTCGGTCTTCGAGATCATGACCCGGTCCATGGAGGGCCTGTGGGAGCACAGCGTGGGCTGTGCGCTGGCCACGGGCCTCGTGGCGCGCAAGGCGGGCCTCAAGGACCCCGAGGAATACAGCGTCTGCGGCCTTTTGCACGACCTGGGCAAGGTCGTGGCCGCGGTGCAGCTGCCCGAGTTGCACACGGCCGTGGCCGAGACCGTGCGCGACCAGGACCTGCGCTGGCTGGAGGCCGAGAAGGCCGTGCTGGGCTTCGGGCACGACCGCATCAACGCCTGGCTGGCCGAGCACTGGCACCTGCCCCCCACCATCAAGGAGGCCATGGGCTCGCACCATGCCCCGGAGCGCGCGCAGCTCTACCCGCAGCACGCCGCGGCCGTGCACCTGGGCGATTTCGTGGTGCGCATCTTCGAGTACGGCTCCGGCGGCGACGACCAGGCCGTGCCCCTGTCCCCGCAGGCGCTGAAAAACCTGGGCCTCAAGCTTGCGGACCTGGACACCGTGCTGGACGACTTTGCCGAGAACCTGGGCGAGGTCTCGGGCGTCACCTTTGCGCCCGAGGACGACGATGCGGCCAAGGCCAAGGCCTGCAATTGACGGAGGCGCCCATGTCCCTAGGCCTTTTCCCCCGCCAGCAGCGCGGCATCCTGCTCTCCCCGGACCCGGAGCTGGCAGCGCTTTTCCAGAGCCTGTGGGACCCCGCCGAGGTCGAGTGGACGGTCATCGACCGCGGGCGCAGGGCCATGGAGATCATCTTCAACGAGCCCCCGGACCTGCTCGTGGTGGACAACCGCCTGGAGGACATCAAGAGCGCCGAGGTGGCTGCCATCGTCAAGAGCGAGAACGTCTACCGCCAGCTGCCGGTGATCCTCTGCCTGGATGCGGTTGACCTGCAAGAACCCTGGAACTGGAACGAGATCGAGGCCGACGACTTCCTGGTGCGGCCCTTCTCGGCCGTTGAGGCGCGCGAGCGGGTGCACCTGACCCTGTGCCGGGCCAGTCGCGGCATGGACGCCAATCCGCTGACCAGGCTGCCGGGCAACACCTCCATCATCAGCCGCATCCAGGACTTGATCGACCGCCAGGACGACTTTGCCCTGGCCTACTGCGACCTGGATCATTTCAAGTCCTTCAACGACAAGTACGGGTTCTCGCGCGGGGACGAGGTGCTCATGATGACCGCCAGGGTCATCGTCAACACCATCCGCGGCTTCACTGGGGTCAAGAGCTTTGTGGGCCACGTCGGGGGCGACGACTACGTGTTCATCGTGCCCGCGGACATCGCCGAGGAGGCGAGCAGGCGCGTGGTCGAGGCCTTTGACGCTATTGTGCCCAATTTCTACGACCAGGACGACCGCGACCGGGGCTCCATCGTGTCCACGGACCGCCAGGGCGAGGTGCGCACCTTCCCGCTCATGGCCCTGTCCATCGCCGTGGTCTTCAACACCGGCGGCCGGCTCAAGCACTTTGGCGAGGCCTCGGCCATCGCCATGGGCCTGAAGAAGAAGGCCAAGGAAAACATGAAGAGCTGCTATGTCCTTGACAGGCGCTCCACAGACTAGACGGGGGGCTAGCCCGGGCGCGAACCTGCCCGAGGTCTGCCAGGGCTTCCTCTCGTTTCTTCAGATCGAGAAGGGCTACTCCCTGGCCACGGTGCGCGCCTACGCCGCGGACCTGGACCAGTTCGAGGATTTCCTGCGTTCGCGGCGTGCCAGCAGCCTGGCCGGATATGAGGCCGTCACCCGCGAGGACGCCACGAGCTATCTGGCCGAGCTGCACCGCTTGCGCCAGAAGAAGTCGAGCATGGCCCGCAAGCTCTCCACCCTGCGCTCTTTTTTTCGCTACCTCCTAAAGAATCAGCTGCTGCGCAAGAACCCGCTGTCCGGCCTGCGCAACCCCAGGCAGGAGCAGCGCCAGCCGCGCGGCTTGAACGTGGACCAGGCCCAGGCCGTGATGGAGGCCGAGGCCCCGCCCGGAGCCCTGGGCCTGCGCGACCTGGCCCTGGCCGAGGTGCTCTACGGCTCGGGCCTGCGCGTGAGCGAGGCGCTCTCGCTCACCGTGGACGACGTGCGCACGGACCGCGGCTTTGTGCGCGTGCGCGGCAAGGGCAATAAGGAACGCCTGGCGCCCTTGAGCACGGCGGCCAAGGAGCGTGTGCTGGAATATCTGGGCCTGCGCCACGAGCTGGCAATTGATCTGGAAGAAGGGGCCCTGTTCGTGGGCGTGCGCGGCGGCCCGCTGACCCGGCGCGAAGCCCAGCGCATCATCGCCCGCCTGGCGATACACGCCGGCATCGGCCAGGACGTGCACCCGCACACCCTGCGCCACAGCTTTGCCACGCATCTGCTCCAGGCCGGGGCCGACCTGCGCAGCGTGCAGGAGATGCTCGGCCACTCGCGGCTGTCGACCACGGAGCGCTACACGACCTGGATTTGCGGCGCATCATGGAGGTCTACGACAGGGCCCATCCC
>JANXYI010000388.1 GCA_025350085.1 Deltaproteobacteria bacterium | reverse complement strand
GCCCAGCGGTCCGGTGGTGGCCTCCACGCCCGGGGTCTCGCCGTGCTCCGGGTGGCCCGGGGTGCGGCTGCCCAGCTGCCGGAAGCCGCGCAGGTCGTCCACGTCGATGAACCCGGCCAGGTGCAGCAGGCCGTACAGAAGGGCCGACTCGTGCCCGGCGGAGAGCACGAAGCGGTCGCGGTTGAACCAGTTGGCGCGCTCCGGGTCGAAGCGCAAAAACTCCGAATAGAGCACGGACGCGAAGTCCGCGGAGCTCATGGCCCCGCCCGGATGTCCGGAATCGGCGGCGCGGGTGGCGTCCATGATGAGCCCTTTCAGGGTGTTCACCACAAGCTGGTCAGGGGCGATGGTCTGCTGCATGGAATCCGGTCCTCGTTTGGGACGGCGTACCGTCGGGTTGCTGTCTAGGCCTTGGCTTTCAGCTCGCGCCTTTAGGCCATGGAATGCGTCTCGAACTGCTCGATGCGCCGCAAATGGCGGCCGCCTTCAAAGGGCGCGGCCAGGAAAGTGTGCATGATGTCCAGCGCCAGGCCCAGCCCCACCACGCGTTCGCCCAGGCAGAGCACGTTGGCGTTGTTGTGCGCCCGGGCCATGCGGGCCATGAACTCGTTGGTGCACACCGCGGCGCGGATGCCCGGGTGGCGGTTGGCGGCCATGCTCATGCCCAGGCCCGTGCCACAGATGAGGATGCCGAGCAGCATGCCGTTCTGCCCCTCCTCCCCGGACGCCAGCAGGCGCTGGGCCAGCTTGTCGGCAAAGGCCGGGTAGTCGCAGGAGGTCGTGCAGTCCGGCCCCAGGTCCTCCACCCGGCAGTCGTCCTTGCGCAGGGCCTGGATGAGCGCGGTCTTGAGGGCAAAGCCCCCGTGGTCGGAGGCCAAAAGGATGGTCTTGGTCATGCGGGCAACCTCCTGCGGGCTCGCGCCCGGCCAATCATCTGGGTCGTTACCTGGGTTCCGTGGCCTCTTCCTCGCGCCTGAGCCGGGCGATCTCGGCCTTGAGCATCTCGATCTGCCTGAGGCAGAGATCGCGCTCCGGGCCGGGGGTGGCGCGGCCCGAGCCGTCCAGCCGGGCCAGCACGGCCATCTCCTCGCGCAGCCGGGCCTCAAGCTGCCGCACCTCATGGCGCTTGGCCTGGCCCGTTAGAATACGCCGCATCTCCCGCGCCCAGACCTTGAGGCCCAGGGTGAACGTGCCGATGAGGCCGGGCTTCACTTCCCGCTCCGGCGCCATGCCAAAGTCCTGGTTCTGGTCAGCCATGCGACTTCCCCTGGGGTTGTTCGTTCTCGCTGCCGGTGACCACATCGGTGATGCCTGCGGGCGGCGCGGAGACCCGGTCCAGGGCCATGAAGCGCGTGTCCGCGGGCGGGGCCAGGCTGAGCGCCTTGAGCGGCCAGGGCTGGTCGCGCTCGCTCAAGCCCTTGACGCGCAGCACCGCGCTCTCGCTCCCGGGCAGGCTTAGGGTCAGGATGCGCGCCGGGCCGAGAGGGTCGCCGTCCTCCTCGGGGTAGCCGGAGAAAACCAGGCTCCACGTGCGCGCGCCGGTGATCTTGGCGCCCTCGCGCTCGGCCTGGGTCTTGAAATGGCGCGACAGCTCGCCCTCCATGCGCTCCGGGCGGCCGTAGACGTCCACCACCAGGAGCCGCACCGGGCCCTTGGCAAAGCTGTAGACAAAGCCGCCGCCGGGCTGAGCGCGCACACCCTGCGGGGGCGCAGCCGCAGGCACCAGGGTGCCGAAGTGCCCGGCCAGCACCAGGGCCAGGTCGCGCAGGGCAAAGGGAAAGGGCAGGCCGAGCAGTTGCGCGCCGATGACCGGGTCCATGTGCGCGTAGGCCGCCTTCTTGTCCGGGTAGTAGGCCAAGAGCCCGGCCGCGTCCTCGCGCATGAGCGCGACCATGCTGCCGAACCCGGCGCGCACGTCCAGGCGCAGGGGCCGGCCATAGTCGCCGTAGATCTGCAGGTCGGTGCGGTTGGAGCGGCTTGGCGTGGAATAGAGCAGGCTGGCGCGCAGGTCCACCCCGCTGGCAGCCACCGCCGGGTCCACGAACCGGGCCTGGAAGGCCGCCAGGTTGGCCTCGGCCTCGGCAAAGCGCGGCAGGTCGACCCTGGGCGCGCAGGCCGCCACGGCCAGCAGCAGGGCCAACAGCAGGCCCAACAGCAGGACTGGAGCCGCCAGACCGGCCGGGAAGCGGAATCGGCGCAGGATGGTCACGCCCTTACAGCCCCTTGAGTTTCTTCTGCACACGCTCCGGGGCCTCGTGCTTCAGCTTGAGCGCGGTCTTGTAGGCCTTGACCGCCTTGTCGCGGCGGCCCGAGTCCCGGGCGATGTCGCCGTAATGCTCCCACATGGTGGGGTCGTCCGGGGCTAGGCCCACGGCGCGCTGGATTTGCTTCCAGGCCTCGTCCAGCCGACCCAGGCGGTAGTTGGCCCAGGCCAGGGAGTCCACGATGTAGCCGTTCTCGGGCTTGAGCTTGTCGGCCTTCTTGATGAACGAGAGCGCGCGCTCGAGCTCGCGGTTCTCCTCGACCAGGGTGTAGCCGATGTAGTTGAGCGCGTCGGCGTGCTCCGGGTTCTTGTCCACGATGCGCTGCATCACGGCCAGGGCCTTGGCGCGCTCGCCCTGCCGGTCCAGCACCGCGCCCAGCTGGTAGAGCAGGTCCTCGTCCTCGGGCCGGTCCTTGAGCGCCGTCTCCAGCACCTCGCGCGCCTCGGGCAGGCGCTTCTTCTCCAGAAGGAAGCCCGCCTGCAGGAGCGGAAAGCGCGACTGGCCGGGGGACAGGCGCTTGCCCTGCTCCATGAGCTCAAGGGCCTCGTTCTCGCGGCCCAGGCCGTAGAGCAGCTGGATGCGGAACTGCAGGGCCTGGCTGTAGTGGGGGTCGCCCTCGGGCACCAGGTCGAGGAACTGCAGGGCCTTCTGCGGATTGTTCTCGCCGTCGTTGGCGATGACGGCCTTGTAGAAGAAGTACTCGCCGGGCACCGGGGGGGTGCTCGCCAACACGTCCAGGAGGGTGCTGGCCTGGGCCGTGTAGTTTTCGCTGAGGAAGAGCAGGGACGCCGCGAGCACGAAGCTCTTGCTGCCCGACCCGGCCAGGGCCGCGGCCAGCGCCTTGTCCGGGTTGTTCAGCTTGAGGTACAGCCCCACCACGCGCAGGCGGATGTCCTCGCGGCCCTCGCCGCCGCCGTTCTCGATGCGCTGGCGGATGTCCTCGCGGGTCTCGCCCAGGTCCAGGATCTGGGAATAGGTGGAGAGCGCCGCGGCGTAGTCCTTCTCCATCTCCTGCTGGAAGGCCAGCTCAACCCAGGCCTCCAGGAACTCCGGGGCCTTCTTGGTCAGCTTCTTCAGGGACTCGATGGCGGCCTTGCGGTGGCCCAGGCGCGCCTCGCCCCTGGCGATCTGGTACTGGGCGTCGCTGGTGCGGTCCTTGGCCGGAATCTTGCGCAGCGTCTCCAGGCCCTTCTCGGCCTGGTCGGAGTCGATGTACAGTTGGCCCAGGCGCTCACGCAGGGGCATGTTCTCGTGCCGGGCCAGATAGCCGCTGATGGCCGCGGCCGCGGCGGCCGTGTTGTTCTCCAGAAGATGCGCGTTGGCCAGGGCAGCGTTCAGGTTGTAGTCGTCCGGGAACTGGCGCAGCCCGGCCTCCAGGGCCGCTCTCGCCTCCCCGGCCTGTTCCGGGTTCCAGTACAGGAAGGCCTTGTCCATGTAGAGCGAGGGCGCGGGTTCGCGCGCGATGACCCGGTCGATGGCCTGGGCCGCGGCCTTCTGGAGCTCCAGGATGCGGGCAAAGGCCTCGGGCGAGTTGCGCGAGAGGACCGCGGTGCGCGTCATCTGCTGGGACAGGGCCTGGAACTCCAGGTAGTCATAGGTGCTGGCCGCGGCGCTGGTCATGGGCAGGGGCCGGGCGGGTTCGGTACGCAGGGTGCCGCAGGCCGTGCAGGCTAGGCTCAGGGCCAGAAGAGCGGCCAGGGCCCGGACTTGGCGGCGGGCCGGGCGGCGGGCGGGAAGACTCGTGGGCATTGGATCTGTCCTCACGCGTTGGTCTCGGAGGTTGCGGCCAGGATCTGGCCCAGCATGCGTTCATATTCTATTGCCAGGTCCAGCCCCTCGGTCAAGAGCTGCGGCCCGTAGCGTCGGCCGCCCTCGGTGCGGAAGCTGTCGGCCCCGTCGGCCAGGGAGCGGGCGCGGGCCACGCCCTCGGGGAAGGTCCGGGCGATCTTCTCCAGGGGCCATTCGTCGCACTCGCACAATTCCCAGAGGATGGTGGCAAAGATGTCCGGCCCGTAGCGGAAGACGTCGGCATCGTGCACGGCCCCGGCCAGCAGCCGGGCCGACTCCGAGGCGCCCTGGTGCTGCGGGCCGCCGCTTTCATGCCCGGCCACGGCCCCGGCGATCCACAGCCGCTCCTCGGGCGTCACGGCGTAGCCGCGCAGGATGCGCAGGCAGAGGTCCGCGCCCCGCTCGGCGTGGTCGTCCTCGTGGCGCAGGGCGTCGTGCAGCAGCCCGGCCATCTCGGCCAGGGCGGCCAGCCTGCGGCGCTCCTCCGGCGCAAGCCCCGAGGGCTCGGTCAGGACCAGGGTCGCGGCGTCCATGGCCACGCGCTTGCCGTGCTCCACACCCAGGCCGCAGGCCTCGTTCAAAAAGCCCAGGGCGTCGCCCTGCAGACGCAGCAGCAGCGGGTGCTCGAAGAAAAGATCGCGCGCGTAGGTCAGCTCCTCGGCGCATTCCAGCGAGAAGGCCGACTGCGCCCGGGACACGGCCAGATCGCGGGCACGGCGCTTGAGATCCAGGATACGCACGTCCACGGCCTACTCCTCGCTCTCGATCCAGTCTGCGGAAAAGTCCTTCACGCGCGAGGACAGATGCTCCCGGAGCTTCTCCAGGAGCCGGGCCTCGATCTGGCGCACACGCTCGCGCGTCACGCCGAAACGGTCGCCGATCTCGCGCAGGGTCACCGGGCTGTCCGAGAGCAGGCGCTCGTTCAGGATGGCCTGCTCCTTGTCCGAGAGGTGCGGCACGATGGTCTTGAGGTTGTCCAGCAGCAGCCTGGAGATCTGGTTCGAGCTCAGGATCTCCTCGATGCCCGGCCCCAGCGCGGGCAGAAAGTCCAGCCTGGTGGTCTCCGAGTCGTCGCCGAGCGAGATGTCCAGGCTCATGTCCTGGCGCGAAAGGCGCTGGTCCATCTGCTCGATCTCGGCCTCGGACACGTTCAGGCTCTCGGACAGGGCGCTGGTGGTGGGATCAAAGCCCAGGCTGGTCAGGCGCTGGCGCTCCTTGTTCAGGTTGTAGAACAGCTTGCGCTGGGTCTGGGTGGTCCCGATCTTGACCATGCGCCAGTTGTCCATGATGAACTTGAGGATGTAGGCCTTGATCCAGAAGGCCGCGTAATAGCTGAACTTGATGCCCTTGTCCGGGTCGAACTTGCGCACCGCCTTCATGAGCCCGACGTTGCCCTCCTGGATCAGGTCCTGCACGTTCTGCATCCAGCGGCGCTGGAAGTCCATGGCGATCTTGACCACCAGGCGCAGGTGCGAGGAGATGAGCCGGAAGGCGGCCTCCTGGTCGCCCGACTCGCGCACGCGCTGGGCCAGTTCGAACTCTTCCTCCGGGGCCAGGAGCGGAAACCGGGCGATCTCGCGCAGGTAGTGGTGCAGCGAATCGCGCAGGACCACCTCGCCCCGCTTGCGCGTGAGCGCAGGGAGCTGAGGCTTCTTCCCGACCAGGGCCGGGGTCGTGGGGCGGCGGCTCTCGGGGGGGGAGGCTTCGATTTTATTCGACTTCATGCCGACCTTTCCCACCGGCAGGGCGCTATTTCCCTGGCTCGGGGGCTTGTTTCGCAAAAGGGAAGCGTATAGTTTTTGTTTGTCCTTTTCAACGATTTTCAGTACACCCGACCTCCTGGGCCGGGCCCCACAGCATACGTGATTTCCCGTGGCCCGCAAGATCAAAAGCGCACTTGAAGCAAGCGCCCGACCGGGGCCCGGCGACCAGTCGCCCCCCTCCCGGTCCGCGCCGCACGGAGACCCGCCATGTCCGACTTCCGCTCCCTTTTGGCCGACGGCCGCATCCACTTCTTCGACGGCGGCTTCGGCGCGCTCTTGCAGTCGCGCGGGCTGCCGCCGGGCGTCTCGCCGGAGCTCTTTGGGGTGGCCAACCCCGCGCCCGTGGCCGCCATCCACGCCGAATACGCCGCGGCCGGCGCCGAGATCGTGACCACCAACACCTTTGGCGGCACGCGCTTCAAGCTCGACCCCACGGTCAACGTGCGCGAGCTCAACCGCGCGCTTGCCGCCACAGCCAGGCAGGCCGTTGCGGGCCGGGCCTTTGTGGCCGGCAGCGTGGGCCCCACCGGGCACTTTGCCGAGCCGCTGGGCAAGCTCAGCTTCCGCGACATGGTGTCCGCCTTTTGCGAGCAGATCGCGGGCCTGGCCGAGGGCGGGGCCGACCTGATCCTCATCGAGACCCAGTTCGACCTGGCCGAGGCCAAGGCCGCGGTCATCGCCGCGCACGAGGTGTGCGACCTGCCCGTGGGCGTGAGCATGACCTTCGAAGGCGCGGTGTCGCTCACCGGCACCCCGCCCCTGACCTTCATCGACACCATGCAGAACCTGGGCGTGGACCTGGTCGGCACCAACTGCTCGGCCGGGCCGGAGCAGATTCAGGACATCGTGCGGGCCATGCTGCCCCGGCTGTCCACCCCGCTGCTCGTGCAGCCCAACGCGGGCCTGCCTGAGCTGGACGACGCGGGCTGCACCGTGTTCCGCCTGGGGCCCGAGGACTTTGCCCGCCAGTGCCGCGTCTTTGCCGAGCTGGGCGCCAAGTTCCTGGGCGGCTGCTGCGGCACCACCCCGGCACACATAGCCGCCCTGCGCGCCGAGGTGGCCGACCTGGGCTATGCGCGCCCCACTCCAGCCGACGCCTCGCCCCTGGTGCTGACCTGCCGGTCCCTGTCCGTGGCCCTTGGCGCGGGCAACCCCGTGGCAATCATCGGCGAACGCATCAATCCCACGGGCAAGGCCAAACTGGCCGAGGAGCTGGTGGCTGGCGAGCACGCCGAGGCCCTGCGCCTGGCCCAGGAGCAGATAGCCCAGGGCGCGGCTATCCTGGACGTCAACGTGGGCGCGGCCATGGTCGACGAGAAGAGTGTGCTGCCTGCCCTGGCCCTGGCCCTGTCCGGCCGCTTCGAACTGCCGCTGGCGCTCGACACCTCGGACCCCGCGGCCATGGAGAACGCCCTGTGGACCCAGCCGGGCTCGCCCCTGGTGAACTCCATCAGCGGGGAGCCAGGGCGCATGGAGCTGCTTGGCCCCTTGTGCAAAAAGTTCGGCGCGCCCTTTGTGCTCCTGCCGCTGGAGGGCCGCAAGCTGCCCTACACCGCGGCCGAGCGCATCGCGGTCATCGAGCGCCTGCTGGCCCAGGCCGAGAGCCTGGGCATCCCGCGCCGCCTGGTCCTGGTCGACGCGCTGGTGCTCACCGTGTCCTCCAAGCCCGAGGCAGCAAAGCACTGCCTGGACACCATCCGCCACTGCCGCGAGGTCCTTGGCCTGCCCACGACCATGGGCCTGTCCAACGTGTCCTTCGGCCTGCCCGCGCGCGAACTCTTGAACTCCACCTTCCTGGCGCTGGGCATGGGCGCGGGCCTGTCGTCCTGCATCGCCAACCCGGCCAGCCGCCGCCTGATGGAGACGCTGTCCTCCGGCGAGGTGCTGCTCGGCCGCGACCCCCAGGCCGGGCGCTTTATTGAGGGCTATGCCCAGTGGACGCCCGTGGCCCAGGTTTCGGGCGCGGGCGGACCTTCGGCCTCCAAGGGCGCGGCCACCACGCCGGGCGAGGCGGTCATCAGCGGCGACAAGGCCGCACTGCTCTCCATGCTGGAAGCGCGCCTGGCCGAGGGCGCCGACCCCTTTGCCCTGGTCAACGCCGAGCTCATCCCGGCCATCCTGGAAGTAGGCAACAAGTACGAACGCAAGGAATACTTCCTGCCGCAGCTCTTGCGCTCGGCCGAGGCCATGCAGGCGGGCTTCGGCCGCCTGGAACCCCTGCTGCTGGCCTCCGGGCAGTCGCAGAAGAAGATCCCGGTGGTCATGGCCACGGTGGAGGGCGACATCCACGACATTGGCAAGAACATCGTCTGCCTGATGCTCAAAAACCACGGCTATGAGGTCTTTGACCTGGGCAAGGACGTGCCCGCGCAAAAGATCGTGGACGAGGCCGAGCGCGTGGGCGCCAAGGTCATCGGCCTGTCCGCGCTCATGACCACGACCATGGTGCGCATGGCCGACACCGTGAAGCTCGTGCGCGAGCGCAATCTCAACATCCGGGTGCTCATCGGCGGGGCCGTGGTCACCGAGGCCTTTGCCGCCTCCATCGGCGCGGACGGCTTCTCGCGCGACGCCGTGGCCGCAGTGAAGCTCACCGGCGAGCTGTCCGGGAAGCACTAGGGCGCGGCAGCAGGCGGGCTGCGCGGCCTTTGCGACGGCCTTTGCGTCTGGCGCGGCTTTCTGCTATATGCGCCCCAGACATCGCCACGACTGCCCGGACCAGGCAGCTTGATGAGGACCCCCATGACCAAGACCATCATGAAATTCACCCTGCTCTGCGCGCTGGCGCTCGTGCTGCTGGGCCTCGGCGCGGCCTGCTCCGGCAGCAAGGGCGCCCCCCAGGAAAGGTTCGAGTCCCTGGACATGCCCGGCTTGGAGAAGCGCATCACCGAGAACAAGGGCAAGGTCACGCTGATCATGTTCTGGGCCACCTGGTGCCCGTCCTGCAAAACCGAGCTGCCCGTGCTGGAGCAGCTGCGCGCCAAGTACCCCAAGGACAAGCTGGACATCCTGGCCATGAGCGTGGACGACACCGAACAGGCCATGCGCGACTTTTTGCAGGCCCGGCCCACCACCCTGAACGTGCTCCTGGCCAAGGCCGACGTGAGCACCGAGTTCGGCGTGCGCAGCATCCCCACCCTGGTCATCTTCGACGGCGAGGGCCAAGTGGCCTTCAACAGCTCCGGGACCTATCCCATCGAAATGCTTGACCCGGTCATCGGCCAGCTGGTGAAGGCCCCGTGAGCAAGCCCATGGCCACACAGCTGCGCAAGGCGCGCATCACCGACGTCAAGGGCATCCACAAGCTCCTCATGAATACCACCGGCGAGGACGGCTTGGTGCTGCCGCGCTCCTTCAACCAGTTGTACAGCCACCTGCGGGACTTTTTCGTGGTGGCAAGCCAGGAGGACGACTCCGTGCTGGCCTGCTGCGCCCTGGCCATCAGCTGGGAGAACCTGGCCGAGGTGCGCTCGCTGGTGGTCATGCGCGAGCACCGGGGCCAGGGCCTGGCCCGCAAGCTGGTGGAGGCCTGCCTCTCCGACGCCGTGACCCTCGGCATCTACCGCGTCTTCGCCCTGACCAACACCGTGGATTTCTTCCGGCACATGGGCTTTCTTGAGGTCAGCAAGGACAGCCTGCCCCAGAAGGTCTGGTCCGACTGCCTGAACTGCCCGCGCTTCCCGGACTGCGACGAGATCGCCATGCTCATGGAGCTGTAGCCGTGGCCCACACCTTGCGGCCCGTGATCCCGGCCGCGGACATTGCGCGGCGCGTGGCCGAGCTGGGCGCAGAAATCAGCGCCGAGTACCAGGGTCAGCCGCTGGTCTGCGTGTGTGTGCTCAAGGGCGCGTTCATGTTCTTCGCCGACCTGCTCCGGCACCTCACCTGCGGCCCGGAGATCGACTTCGTGCGCCTGGCCAGCTACGGCCCCGGCACCAGCCGCGGCCGCCACAGCGTGTTCAGCAAGGACCTGGAGCTGGACGTTAGTGGCAAGCACGTGCTGCTGGTGGAGGACATCGTGGACACCGGCCGCAGCGCGGAGTTTTTGCTGGCCACCCTTAAGCCCCACAGGGCCCGGAGTTTGAAACTCTGCGCGTTTGTTGATAAGCTTGAACGCAGGGAAGCCGGAGTCACGGTTGACTTTGCCGGGTTCCCCATACAAAAGGGATTCATCGTGGGTTACGGCATGGACTACGCGGAAAAGTACCGCGAACTTCCCGCCGTGTACGAACTTGTCCCCGAATAGGGGCGATGGAGCAAGAGAACCGCCATGATCGTCGCCTGCCCGAACTGCCAGAGCAAATACAATCTGCCTGATGACAAGATCGCGCCCACCGGCTCCAAGGTCCGCTGCGCGAAGTGTCAGCATGTCTTCACCGCCCTGCCCCCGGGCAAGGATTTCGACGCCGAGCTCTCCGGCCTGCAGGCCGCCGAGGCCCCAAAGCCCGCCCCGCCCCAGGCAGCAACCCAGCCCGCGGCCCAGAAGATGCCCTGGGACGAGGACGAGCCCGCGGCCGGACCTGCGGCCAGCGCTGAGCCCGCCGCCAAAATGCCCTGGGACGAGGACGAGCCTGCCGCCGGACCTTCCGGTGGCTCAGCCGCTCCTGCTGCCGAGCCCGCCAAGAAGATGCCCTGGGACGACGACGAGCCTGCGGCCGGGCCCCCGGGCGACGACGCCAAGGCC
>JANXYI010000352.1 GCA_025350085.1 Deltaproteobacteria bacterium | reverse complement strand
CGCCGGCGTCAAAGCCGAAGAACGCCGCACGGGCGGGAGCGGCTGGCCGTCCTCGTCCAGCTTGAACAGGCGCGCGTTGGCCCAGACGTCGGCCGAATCAAGGGTCACGTAGATGGGCACGTCGCCGATGAGCTCCACGTCGAGCCTGGAAAGCTCATACCTGAGGCGGCCCCACTGGCGGAAGAAAAGCCACTGGCAGAACTGGTGGAACAGGACCTCGCGGCGCAGCAGGCCGCCGTAGCTTTGCAGGGCCGTTTCGCGCCGAAGCCGGATGTCCTTCGGCCAGGCGGTCCAGGCCACACCGCCGAAGTGCTGCTTGAGCGCCATGAACAGGGCGAAGTCCGGCAGCCAGGCCGCGTTGTGGCCCCGGAACTCGGCAAAGGCGGGCTCGTCCTCAAGTCGACAGGGCAATTTGCAGGCCAGCCCCCCGGGCAGATTCCCCCCGGCCAGGCAGCGCTCGAAGACCTGGCGCAGCATGGCGCCCTTGCTCATCTCCACGGCCGGGAAGTCCACCCGCCCGCCCGCGGGCAGGGCAAAGGCGGTGAGTTCGCCGGGCGTCAACAGACCGTCGTCGCACAAAACCTCGGGGCTGATGCACAGGGTGTTGCCCGCAAAGGCCGAGAAGCTGGAGTACGGGGAGTTGCCCAGGCTGGAGGCCGTGGGCGAGATGGGCAGCATCTGCCAGCGGCTCTGGCCGGCGAGCGCCAGGAACTCGGCGAAGCGCAGGGCCTCGGGCCCCAGGTCGCCGATGCCGAAGGGCGAAGGCAGGGAGGTGAGGTGCAAGAGCACGCCGCTGGTCCGCCGCATGAAGCCTCCTTGACGTTGCCGATGGCCGAGACAGCCCCAGGGCCGCCTGACACCCTCCTACACGCAAGCTCGCCGGAGAGGAAGGGGGACGGGCGGCCCTGCGGGCAGGAAAGGCGTTGGGCGGCCTGGGCAAAATATCCCTGGCACGCAAGGTGCATCCTTGACGCCAGGAAGACCCCCAAGGGCTTACAAGGAGGCCCCCCATGCCCGAGACGTACAGACAACCGGTGCGCGAACAGGTGCTGGAGGCCCTGGGCCAGACCCAGGACAGCCTGCACGAGCTGGACTACGAGGACGTCGCCCTTTCCGCGGCAGGCCTGCAACTGGTGCGCCGGGCCGCGGCCACGGTGCTGCGCCGCCTCACCGGCATGGCGGCCGAGGACCTGCCCCTGTCCCGGGCTTTGGCCCTGTTCCTGGACCACGTGTTCTGGAACGAAGCCACGGGCGGGCTCATCCTCTGCGCCGAGCTCTCGGACAAGAGCGTCTGCCTGCCCATCCCGCCCGACTGCTGGGGCATCAAACCCCACACCGGCTACGAGCAGTAACGCTCTGTCCGGCGGCCGGGCGTAAGGCCCCACAACGGAGACGAGCAGTAGCGACCTGTCCGGCGGCCGGGGCCATACACCAACACGCGCAAAACGCGTGTGCCGAATCAGGGCAGAGAGCCCCGGCCCGGCACACGCGAGCACTCATCCGGCCCCGCAGGGGCCGCTTCTATTTCAGGAAGGTCTGGGCCCGGTCCGGGCCCACGGAAACCAGGCCCACGGGCACGCCGGAGAGCTCCTCCAGCCGCGAGAGATAGCGCCTGGCGTTCTCCGGCAGACCGGCCCACGAGGTCACCGCGCTCAGGTCCTCGTCCCAGCCGGGCAGGGTCTCGTACAGCGGGATGACGTCGGCCATGCCGTTCTGCTCCTGGGGCGGATAGTCCATCCGCGCGCCCCGGTACTCATAGGCCACGCAGATCTTGAGTTCCTTGAGGCCCGAGAGCACGTCGAGCTTGGTCACGGCCAGCTCCGTGGGGCCATTCAGGCGCGCGCTCTCGCGCAGCACCACGAGGTCCAGCCAGCCGCAGCGGCGCTTGCGGCCCGTGGTGGCGCCGAACTCCCCGCCCTTTTCCTGCAGATAGTCGCCGGTGGCGTCGGTCAGCTCCGTGGCGAAGGGGCCGCCGCCCACGCGCGTGGTGTAGGCCTTGACGATGGCGATGATGCGCTCGAGCAGCCGGGGCGAACAGCCCGAGCCCGAGGCCGCGTTGCCGGACACCGTGGTGGACGAGGTCACAAAGGGGTAGGTGCCGTGGTCGATGTCCAGGTGCGTGCCCTGGGCGCCCTCGAAGAGCACCGACCCGCCGCCCTCCACGGCCTGCTGGATGGCCGTGGACACGTCGCCCAGGTACGGGCGCATGCGCTCGGCAAAGGGCAAAAGCTCGCGGAAGACCTGCTCCGGGTCCATGGCCTCACAGCCATAGAGCTGGGTGAACAGGATGTTCTTCTCCACCAGGGCGGCCTCGATCTTGGTGCGCAGGAGCTCCGGGTCGGCCAGGTCGCAGGCGCGGATGCCGCAGCGGTGCATCTTGTCCTCGTAACAGGGGCCGATGCCCCGGCCCGTGGTCCCGATCTTGGACCCCTTGGAAAGGGAACCTTCC
>JANXYI010000360.1 GCA_025350085.1 Deltaproteobacteria bacterium | reverse complement strand
TGAGCCAGTCCTGGTCGTGGCTGGCGATGACGAACGTGGCCCCGCGCGCTTGGCGGGCGGCCAGCACCGCGGTCTTGACGTGCTCCACGCTGGCGCGGTCCAGGCCCGAGGTGGGCTCGTCCAGGAGCAGGGCCTCGGGCCCCAGCACCAGCCGCGCGGCCAGGGCCACGCGCCGGGCCTCGCCGCCGGAGAGCTCGCGCCAGGAGCGCTCGCCGAAGTCCGCAAAATCCAGGCCCACCAGGCCCAAGGCCTCGGCCAGCAGGGCGTCCGGGGCAGGCAGGCCGCGCAGGCGCAGGCCATAGGCCACGTTGGCCGCCACCGAGCGCTTGAGCAGGCAGGTGTCCTGGCCCAGGAGCACGGCCCGGCGGCGCAGCAGGTGCCCGGCGCGCATGCCCGCGCGGTCCACCACCCGGCCGTCGAATTCCAGAATTCCAGCCCTGGGTTCCAGCAGAAAGCCCAGCAGCTTGAGCAGGGTGCTCTTGCCGCTGCCGTTGTGCCCCACCAGGCCCAGGATGCTCCCGCGCGCGATGGAGAGCTCCGGCACATGCAATACGGACGCCTCGCCATAGCCGACCTCAATGCCGCGTAGCTGGTACAAGGGCGCGCTCATGCCCCGCCCCCCACACCCAGGCCGCCAGAGCCACCCTGCTCACCATTGGAACGGCCGCGCAAGAGCCCCACCAGCAGGTTCACCACCAGGGCCACGACCATGAGGATTATGCCCAGCGCAATGCCCGTGGCGAACTCGCCCTTGCCGGTTTCCAGCGCAATGGCCGTGGTGATGGTGCGCGTCTGGTACTTGATGTTGCCGCCGACCATCATGGCGATGCCGATCTCGGACACGATGCGGCCAAAGGCCGTGGCCGCGGCCAGCGCCATGGCGAAGCGCGCCTCGATGAGCGTGGCCAGGAGCAGCTGCCAGCGGTCCGCGCCAAGGGACAGCACCGCATCCGTCAGCCGCGAGTCCGTGGACTCGACCGCCGTGGCGGTCATGGAGATGACGATGGGCAGGCCGAGCAGCGTGAGGCCCATGGCCATGCCCGGAATGGTGAAGAGCAGGCCCCATTCGCCCAGCGGCCCGCGCGAGGTCAGGAAGGCGTAAACGATGAGGCCGATGACCACCGTGGGCAGCGAGAGCAGCCAGTCCACCAAAAGCCGCACGCCCCGGCGGCCGGGAAAGCGGAAATGCCCCAGGCCGAAGCCCAGGGGCAGTCCCAGAAGCAGGCTGACGAAGAGCGCCAGGGCCGTGACCATGCCCGTGGCCCAGACCGCCGAGAAGGTCTCGGGGTCCAGCGCCAGGAGCAGCGCCACGGCCCGGCTCAGGCCCTCGCTGAAATAGTCCATAGCCCTCCGCTACTTGGCGGCGTTGGGGGTGAAGAGCGACTTGCCCTCGAGCTTGAAGTCCGCGATGGCCTGCTGCCCGGCCCTGGACAGGAACCAGGCCTGGAGCTTCCTGGCCGCCTCGTGCTTGATCTTGCTGCACTTCGGCGGCAGCAGGATGATGCTGTACTGGTTGCGCAGGACCTTGTCGCCCTCGGACAAAATCACCAGCCCGGACTTGCCGTGGTCCTTGGCCTCAAAGGAGATCCAGGTGCCGCGGTCGGTGAGGGTGTAGGCCCCGCGCTCGCTCGCCAGGCGCAGGGTCACGAGCATGCCCTGGCCCACGCCGATGTACCAGGACTCCTTGTCCGGCAGGGGCAGGCCCGAGGTCTTCCACAGGCCCTGCTCCATCTTGTGCGTACCGGAGTCGTCGCCGCGGCTGGCAAAGGGCGCCTTGGCGGCCGCGATGGCCGTAAGCGAGTCGGCCACGGGCTTGCCCTTGATCTTCGCCGGGTCCTTGGCCGGGCCGACCAGCACGAAGTCGTTGAACATGAACTCCATGCGGCTCACGCCATGGCCCTCGTCGATGAACTTCTTCTCCGCCCCGGGCGCATGGACCATGAGGATGTCCACGTCGCAGTTCTTGCCGTGCTCCAGCGCCTTGCCCGTGCCCACGGCCACCCAGCGCATCTCGAGGCCGGTGTCCTTCAGGATCTTCGGCACCAGGGCGTCGAGCAGGCCGGTGTCCGCGGTGCTGGTGGTGGTGCCCACCAGGATGGTCTCGGCGGCGAAAACGGTCCCGGCGCAGCCAAGCGCCGCAAGCAGGGTCAGGATGAGGGTAAGTTTGCGCATGGCGTTCTCCTTGATGTCTTGGTGTTGCAAGGCCGCAGGGGGCTATTCGTACTGCCTGGCGTAGGCCGCGTCGTTGTAGAGGGCTGCCCCGAATTCGCGCGTGCCAAAGGTGCGGATGATCTTCTGGCCCGCCGGGGAGCCCACGAACTCGATGAATTTTGCCGCCATTGCTGCGCCCGGCGTGGCGCCCTCGGGCTGGCACAGGGTGTGGTAGGTGTTGATGAGTACGCGATCGCCCCGGAACAGGATCACCAGGCCCTTGGCCGCGTTCTTCTCGGCCACCCAGGTGCTGCTGTCGGTCATGAAGTAGCCCTGCTCAACAGCCGCGCGCTTCAGCGTGTCGGTCATGAAGCCCTTGGCGATGATGTACCAACTGCCCGTGGGAGTGATGCCAGCGGCCTTCCAGATGGCCAGCTCCTTCTTGTGCGTGCCGGAGTTGTCGCCGCGGGAGAAGAACTTGGCCTCGGCCTTGGCGATGCGCGCGTAGGCGTCGGCCGCGCTCTTGGCCTGGGCGATCTTCGCCGGGTCGCTCTTGGGGCCCACGAGGTAGAACTCGTTGGAGCCGATGAGGGCGTGGTTGGTACCCCAGCCCTCGGCCAGGGCGGCCTTTTCCTGGGCCGGGGCGTGGACCATGATCATGTCCACGGATTTGCTCTTGAGCAGATCCAGGGACTCGCCCGACCCGGCCTTGACCCAGTTCAGGCGGGCCTTTTCCTTCTTGCCAAAGGCCTCGCCCAGAACCCGCAAGAGGCCCAGCTCGCCGGGACTGCCCGTGGCCAGGAGGAATTCCTTGGGCCCGGGGCCGTAGGTTTCGGTGACCTGCGGCCCGGCCTGGGCGACTGTCGCCGAGAATGTCGCGCAGACGAGCACGGCCAGCAAGACAAGGACAGCAGACAGGGTGCGCATGGCTCTCTCCGGCGGTTTGGTTTGGGGGGGGCAAATGTATGCCAAGAATGACACAGTCCCCGGCCGGATGTAAAGGGCTGGCTGGATAGGTGAAGCTACGGCACGAAGCTACGACACTGTGTTGACCACGTTCTGCGGCGCGCCTGCAAGAAAGGCCTCCAGGTTCGCGGCGACCCCAGCCATGAGCCGGGTGCGCGCCTCGAGCGAAGCCCAGGCCACGTGCGGGGTGATCAGGCAGTTGGGCGCCGTGAGCAGCGGGTTGTCCGGCCGGATGGGCTCATGGCGCACCACGTCGAGGGCCGCTGCCCCCAGCCGACCGGAAGACAGCGCGAGCGCCAGGGCGGCCTCGTCCACAAGAGGACCGCGCGCGGTGTTCACCAGGCAGGCCGTGGGCTTCATGAGCTTAAGCAGCCGCGCGTCGACCAGGTTCTCGTTCTCGGCGGTCAGCGGGCAGTGCAGGCTGACCACGTCGGCGCTGGCGAAGAGCTCGTCCAGGCCGCAGAAGGCGAAAGGCTGGTAGGCTGGCGCGGGCTTGGGCCGGGGCACATGGACCAGCACGTTCATGCCAAAGGCGTGGGCCAGCTCGGCCACGCGGCTGCCGATGGCCCCGAAGCCCACCACGCCGAAGGTCTTGCCGGCCAGCTCGACCACGGGCGCGTCCCAGAAGCAGAAGTCCGGCTGCGCGCTCCAGCGCCCCTCGGCCACGGCCCGGGCATGGCGCGAGGTGTGGCTGAACAGCTCCAGCACCACGGCGAACACGTGCTGGGCCACCGAGGGCGGCGAATAGCCGGGCACGTTGCAGACCGGTATCCTGCGCCGCGCGGCCGCATTGATGTCCACCACATTGTAGCCCGTGGCCAGCACCAGGACGGCCTTCAGGTCCGGCAGGGCCTCGATGGTCGCGGCATCCAGCACGGTCTTGTTGGTCAACAGCACGTCCGCGCCCGCGGCGCGCGTAAGCACCAGCGCAGGCTCGGTGCGGTCAAAGACGGTCAGCTCGCCCTGGCTGGCGAGCCCCTGCCAGGAAATGTCCTGGCCCATGGTTGAGCCGTCCAGCACCACCAGGCGCGGTCTTGGGGTCATGTATGGCCTCCTGCGGCGCAAGGCGCCTGGGCATTTCTAGCCCGAGCAACGCATATCTGGCAAGACGGGCTGGCCAGAAGGGCTGGCAAGCCAGGGGGCGGCATCTCTCCCGGCCGAGGCTCCACCCCCTTGACATTTCGCGGCAATCCGGTGAAATAGGAGCGCTTCGGCCACTTGGGCCGGAAAAGAACCACGGAGGATGTACAGATGCTCGGCGAACTCTTGAAAGACATGGCCCACAGCACCACCCAGGGCACCGTTGGTGTCTCCCTGATCTTCATCTACATGGCCTGGATCATCATCGTGGCCCTCATCCGCATCAAGCAGGGCAAGGCCGAAGGCCACCACTAGGCCGTCCAACCGGGAGCCCCTCCCGGTCTTCAGTTGCAGAATCGAAAGACTGTCCGGGTCGCTCGCGCGCGATCCGGTCAGTCTTTTTTTTGTCCGGCCTGTTGTCTACCGGGCAGGTCGTCTGGCCCCCCGCCTAGCGTTCGCGCCACTCCCGTTCCAAGACCTCCAGCTCCTCGGGCGTAAAGGCCGGGGCGTCGAGCAGGCCCGCGCGTCGGCGCTGGGAAAAGGCCTCGTACAGAATCACGGCCGCGGCCACGGACACATTCAGGCTCTGCACCATGCCCTGCATGGGGATGTACAGCTCGCTCGCCACGCCCTGAACCAGCTCCTTTGATGCGCCGCGGTGCTCATTCGAGAGGATCACGGCCGTGGGCCGGGTGAAGTCGAAGTCATGCAGCGGACGTGCGGTTGCGGAAAAACCCGTGCGGATGACCTGGACCCCGGCCGCCGCAAAGCCCGCCAGCATGGCCGCGCCGTCGTCGTGGCGCACACGCTCCACCCACTTTTTGGCCGAGGCCGAGGACTTCTTGCCCAGGTCCGGCCATTTCTCGGTGGTGTAGTACAGGTGCACCCGGAACAGCCCGAAGGCGTCGCAGCTGCGCAGGATGGCCGAGACGTTGTGCGGGTCCCAGATGTTGTCCATGACCAGGGCAAAGTCGCGCTGGCGCTTGGCCAGCACGCTTTTGATGCGCTGTACGCGTTCGGGGGTGATTGAGCCTCGCATGGGCGGGCTTCTATCCGAGAACCAGCCGCTTGCGCAAGGGGCTCCCCTGAACCCGGCTTGACAGCCCGGCCCGGCAGGACTAACCACTTCCCTGTTCGGTGCCCGTGAAGGGCGAAGAGGGAATCCCGTGCAATTCGGGAGCGGACCCGCCGCCGTGAGCCCCGCAAATAGTCGGCCCCCAAGCGCGCCACTGGGAGAATACTCCTGGGAAGGCCGGGGCCGATGGGGTGAGTCGGAAGACCTGCCGGACCATTGTCATGGCTTCTCGTCGGCAACGAGGGCATCTGTCCGACGGGACTTGAAGGGGACGAATACGGGCATCCCTTTCCGCGCAGCGCGGGAAGGGATTTTTTGTTGTCCCCGACCAGCCCCTCCGTCCCTGGAGGTTCATCATGCGTCAAGCCCCAGGGCACCTGCTGCCCCGGCTCATGGTTCTGGCCGGGCTCCTGCTCCTGCTGGCCGCCCCGGCCCTGGCCGCGGGCGAGGCCCAAGGGCCTGGGCCCAGGCGCAGCATCCTGCTGGTGGCCTTTGGCACCAGCCTGCCCGAGGCAGGGAGCGCCATCGACGCCCTGAAACTGCAGGCCGAGGCCGCCTTTCCCGGCGTGCCGGTCCGCCTGGCCTACTCGTCGATGATCATCCGCAAGAAGATCGCAGGGGAAGGCATCATGAAGCGCTCCCCGGCCCAGGCCCTGGCCGACCTGGCCGCCGAGGGCTTCACCGAGGTCGTTGTGCAGTCCCTGCAGATCATCCCGGGCCGCGAGTATTCCGACATCAAGGCCACGGCCGAGGCCTTCCAGGCCATGCCCAAGGGCATCGCGCACATCACTGTGGGCCGCCCCCTGCTCTCTTCCCCCGAGGACATCGCCAGGGCCGCGGAGGCCATCCTCGGCGCCCTGCCCGGCCACGGCAAGGGCGAGGCCGTGCTGCTCATGGGCCACGGCACCGCGCACCCGGCCAACGCCGCTTACGCCGCCCTGCAGCTGGCCCTGTGGAAGAGCGACCAGAGCGTCTTCGTGGCCACGGTGGAGGGCAGCCCGGCCCTCATTGACGTGCTCCCGGCGCTGAAGCGCCAGGGCACCCGCAAGGTATTCCTCGTGCCGCTCATGAGCGTGGCAGGCGAACACGCGCACCACGACATGGCCGGTAAGCAGGGCGATTCCTGGGTCTCCCGGCTCCAGGCCGCGGGCATCCAAAGCGAGCCCGTGTTCAAGGGCCTGGGCAGCCGCCCCGTGGTGGCCGAACTCTGGATCGACCATTTGCGCGACGCCATGAAGGAACTGGGCCGCTAGCATGGCGAGCATGGCCGGGCACGAGGGCGCGCGAGCGCGCAACTCCGCAAGGAGGAGCTTGGGGCGAGCCGGTTGGCTGGCCGCCATCGGCGCGGCCTCGCTGGCCTCGGCCCTCATCGCCTGCGGCCTGGGCAGCTTTCCGTCCACGCCCGCCGAGACCCTGCGCGCCCTGGCCCAGGCCTTCGGGCTAAGCTGGGGCCAGCCCGTGGACCCGGCGCTGTCCGTGGTCATCGTGGACATCCGCCTGGCGCGCGTGGCCCTGTCCTGGCTCACCGGGGCGTCCCTGGCCGTGGCGGGATGCGTGTTCCAGGGCGTGCTGCGCAATCCCCTGGCCGACGCCTTCACCCTGGGCGTGTCCGGCGGCGCGGCCTTTGGCGCCTCCGTGGCCATTCTGACCGGCCTGGCGGGCGAGGCCGTCTTTGTCGGGCTGGCTGGCGGCACCGGCATCCTGCCCCTGTTCGCCCTGGCCGGGGCGCTCCTGGCCCTGGCCGCGGTGCTGGCCCTGGGCCGCGCCGGGGCCGGATCAAATGGAGGCATGCGCCGCGAGACCCTGGTGCTGGCGGGCATCGTGGTCTCCACCTTCCTGTCCGCGCTGATCTCGCTCCTGAAGAGCCTGGACGAGGAGAGCGTGGCCAGCATCGTCTTCTGGATCATGGGCAGCTTCCAGGGCCGCGGTTTCGAGCACGTGAGCCTGGCCCTGCCGTACATGGCCGTGGGCCTTGTGCTGGTGCTTTGGCGCGCGCGGGAGTTGGACCTGCTGGCTCTGGGCGAGGGCCAGGCGCGACTGCTGGGCCTGGACGCCGGGCGCTCGCGGTTGTGGCTGCTCGTGGGCGCGAGCCTGCTCTCGGGCGCGGCCGTGGCCGTCTCCGGGGTCATCGGCTTTGTGGGCCTGGTGGTGCCGCATCTCTTGCGCCTGGTCCTCGGCGCCGGGCACCGCACCCTGCTCCCGGCCTCGGCCCTGCTCGGCGGCCTGCTGCTGCTCTGGAGCGACGTCCTGGCGCGCAGCATCCTGCCAGGCGGCGCGGAGCTGCCCGTGGGCGTGGTCACCGCGCTCATCGGCGGGCCCTTCTTCTGCCTGCTGCTGGGCCGCTCCGGCCGGACAGGTTCAGGGGGGGACGCATGATCCGCGTCACCAATCTGCATTGCGGCTATGGCCGCCCCCATGCTGACCGGGACGTGCTGCACGGCATTGACCTGCACATCGCGCGCGGCGAGTTGACCGGACTGCTCGGCCCCAACGGCAGCGGCAAGACCACCCTGCTCCTGGCCATTTCCGGGCTTCTGCCCGCCAGGGCCGGAAAGATCGAGGTGGCGGGCGTCGATATTGCCAGCCTGACGCCCCGACAGCGCGCGCTCAGCCTGTCCTGCGTGCCGCAGCGCGCCCAGGCGCCCGCCGGCTTCACGGTGCGCGAGCTGGTGCTCATGGGCCGCTTCGCGCACACCGGGATGTTCGCGGACTACGGCCCAAAGGACTTTGCCGCAGTGGAGGCCGCGCTCAGCGACGCCCATGCCGGGGATCTGGCCGAGCGCCAGGCTGCGGAGCTCTCCGGCGGCGAGATCCAGCGGGTGCTCATTGCCCGCGCCCTGGCCCAGGGCCGCGAGACCCTGCTGCTGGACGAGGCCGTTTCCGCCCTGGACATGGCCCGGCGGGTGGAGGCCTACGACCTCCTCGCCGCGCTGCACGAACGCGGCAGCACCATCCTCTCGGCCGTACACGACCTGAACCTGGCCGCGCTGTACTGCCCGCGCCTGGTGTTCCTCAAGGCCGGGCGCATGGCCCTGGACGGCCGGACCACAGAAATATTTACGGAAAAAAACCTGAAGGACATCTATGAGACGGACATCCGCGTGGGCCCGCACCCGGTCACCGGCGCGCCCTAGGCGCATCTGGTGCCTGGCGCTCGTGCTGCTGCTCTGGGCTGACCCGGTTCTGTCGCCCGGACTGCTGGCCCTCGACGCCAAAACCGGGGTCAGCGTCATTGACGACCAGGGCCAGCAGATCACGCTGGAACACCCGGCCGCGCGCGTCATCGCGCTGTACGGCGCGTTCAACGAGATCCTGGGCAGCCTGGGCCGCGCGGACGTGATCGTGGCGCGCACAAATGCCGACACATTGCCCGCGTCAATCGCGCGGCTGCCAGTCATCGGCACGCATCTGCGGCCGAACATCGAGGCCGTGCTGGCGCAAAGGCCGGACCTGGTGCTCCAGCTGGCGGGCCGCAAGGAGGCCTCCCTGCCCGTGGAGGCGCTCAAAAAACGCGGGGTGCGCGTGGCCGTGTTCCGCGCCGCCACCTTTGCCGAGCTGTTCAGCGTCATCCGCCGCGTGGGCCTGCTCACCGGGTCCGAAGCCCAGGCCGAGGACATGGTGCGCGGGCTGGAGGCGCGGTTGACGGCACTGGAGTCCAGGCTCGCGGGCGCTGCCCGCCCGCGCGTGTTTTTCGAGGTGCGCTCGCCGAACCTGCTGGCAGCCGGGCAGACCGGCCTGGTGGCCGAGATCATCCGCCGCGCCGGGGGCGTCAACTGTGTGGAGGACAAGGCAAAGTTCGCGCGCCTGAGCGAGGAGGAGATCATCCGCCTGGCTCCTGAGGCCTTTCTCATCCAGCGCGGACCCATGAACCCCGCGCCCCTGCCGCTGACCAGCCGCCCGCGCCTGCGCGCCATTCCCGCGGCCCAAAGCGGCCGGGCCTGGTTCGTGGACGAGCAGAAGTACTCGCGCCCTGGCTCGCGCAATGTCGATGCCGCAGAAGAGCTGGCGCTCCTGCTGCACCCGGAGATCGCACCCCCCGGGGCCAGGCCCCCAAAAGGCGCCAAGCCCGTTCATGACCCCAAGCCCGCCCTGGGCGCAAAGCAGAAGGACAGGAAATGACCCGTTACGGAACACTCTACGGCATTGGCGTGGGCCCCGGCGACCCGGAGCTCATCACCCTCAAGGCCGTGAACAGGCTGAAGAAAGTGGACGTGGTCTTCGCCGCCGCGTCCACCAAGAACGAGGCCTCCCTGGCCCAGAGCATCGCGGCCCCGCACCTGCGGCCGGGCGTGGAGGTCATCCGCCTGGACTTCCCCATGACCCGGGATCAGGCCATACTCACCAAGGCCTGGCGCGCCAACGCCGACACCGTGGCCGGGCTGCTGGCCAAGGGCAAGGACGCGGCCTTCCTGACGCTCGGCGACCCGCTGACTTACAGCACCTTCGGCTACCTGCTGCGCACGCTCAATGGCCTGCTGTCCGAGATCCCGGTGGCGGTCATCCCGGGCATCACCAGCTACCAGGCCGCGGCAGCGCACACCGGCCGTGTTCTGGCCGAGAGCGGCGAGAGCCTGGCCGTGGTCTCGGGCGTGGCCACGGAGGAGGAGCTCACGCGCATCCTGTCCGCCGCTGATTCATCTGTTATTTTGAAGGCCTACAAGAACATGCCGGTGATCCGCCGGGTGCTGGCCAAGCTGAACCTGGCCGACTCGGCGGTGTTCGTCACGCGCCTGGGGCATGAAGGGGAAGAGGTCATCACGGACCTGAATAGTGTGCCGGACAAGCCGAGCTACTTCTCGCTGGTGCTGGTCAGGCGGGGGGCTAGGGGCTAGGGCTCGCGCACGAGGCGCAGGCCGATGTCGTCGTTAGAGTATTCGGGCAAGCGGGGGTTCCGCGCCGAGGCGCGAGCTCTGTACAACGCGCCGCGCCAACTTCCGCCACGGCACACCCTGTCCGCCCCGCCGCCGGTGGAGACGGGATTTTCCCTTGGATGAGCCCCATAGGCGTTCTTGTCGTAGACATCCTCGCACCACTGCCAGGCATTCCCAAGCATGTCGTACAGCCCGAAGGCGTTGGGGCGGAAGCTGCCCACCGGAGCGGTCACCCCGTACCCGTCGTCGCAGTCAGGGGGGAAAATGGCGGACCAGAGGAGCCTTTCGGTGGTTTTATCCTCCAGATTCGCATACTTGCAGGCGTCTTTCGGGTTGTCGCCCCAGAACCAGGAGGTGGTGGTGCCTGCGCGCGCCGCATACTCCCATTCCGCCTCCGTGGGCAGCCGGAACCTCCCGCTGCCCTGGCCGGAAAGCCACTGCGCATAGACTGTGGCATCATTCCAGGACAGGTTGACGGCGGGCTGGCGGTCCCCGTTCAGAGAAAAGCCCTTGAAATCCCGGCTGTCGTGTTTCGGCTTGAACTTCCGGTACTGGGCGTTCGTCACAGCATACTTCCCGACCCACAGGCCGGAGACGCAGACCTCGTGCGCCGGACCTTCACTGTCGTCACGCCCGTCTTCGGAGGACGGTGAACCCATCTTGAAGCAGCCGCCCGGCACCCAGACGAACTCCATGCCTGTGGCCGGGTCCTTCCAAAGGGCGCCGGGCTTCGGGGCGTTTGGCGGGTCGGGCCTGAACAGGCCGAGCGACTTCTGCCCCTCATCCATCTTTGCAGCAGCCTGAGGCGGCTGGTTCGACGCCGGGGCCTGCTGCGCTCCTGTAGCCGGGAGGTCCCCTGCTCCGGCCTTGACCTCCGTGATGGCCTTGACATCCATGATGACCGGCAGGAAATGGCGGCCGGGGTCATGGTGCTCGGTCAAGGTGCCGCTGACAGTGATGGTGACGTTTTTCTGATTCCTGAGAAGCCCGGACAGCCTTGTCTGGAGGCTTGCATCGCTGCTGAACAGCTCCACCGCCTTGCCGCACTCCTGCTTGCCCCCGAAACGTCCATTGGCGTCCACCACCGGCTCGTCGAGATTAAGCAGCAGGGCTTGCAGCTTTTTCCCGTCGCGCATGGTTCCGGTCACAGCCAGGCGCCCGGTGAGCACGGCCTGCTCCGGCGCATAGGCCACCACGCGGCACTGGCCCGCAGCGCCCTTGGGGGCCGCGCCCGGTGCCTGCTGGGGTCCCTGCTTGGGGACGGGCGCCAGGGCCAGCTGCTTGGCCTGGGCCACCTTCTGGCGCTCGGCCTCCAGGCGGGCCTTTTCCGCCTGCAGGGCCTGGAACTGCGCCAGCTCCTCCTGCTCGCCCTTGAGCCGCGCCGCTTCCTCGGCCACGCGCTGCTTCTCGGCCTTGAGGTCCAGGGGCTTGGCCGCCGGGGTCGCCACAGCGGACGCCTGCCCGCAGGTCCCGGACAGGCAGAAGATCCCGCGCAGGCTGTTGGACTGCCAGGGCGACTGCGCGCCGCCCGTGGCCTGCTCCACCTCCACGCCCACGTTGATGAACACGTCCTCGATGCGCTGGCCCGGGGTCCGCAGCTGCCGGGCCAGGGACTCGCTGAACGGGCTGTTCTTGCCCGTGCCGTCGGCCGCGGTCTTGCCCGGCGCGGTGGAGTAGGCGATGAGCGTGCCCTTGGGCGCCAGCACCGTGGCCAGGCCCGGGGACACCGCGCGCAGGCCGCGCCCGGCAAAGGGGTTGTTGCGGCAGGCGTCCAGGATGACCAGATTGACCTTGGTGCTCGACTCGTTCATCTCGTCCAGCACGTAGTCCGCGTCCACCAGCTCGTACTTGATCTGGGCCCTGGAGCCCACGTCCGCGTTCACCGGGATGAGGTAGTTCTTGCCGTCCACCTGGACCCCGTGCCCGGCGTAGAAAAAGACCCCCACCCCGCCGCCGCGGATCATCTCGCCGAAGCGCCGCACGGCCTGGTCCAGCTCGGCCTTGGTGCCCACGTCGGTCAGCGCGCGGCCGCCCACCAGCTCAAAGCCGATGGCGCGCAGGGCCTCGGCCATGAGCCGGGCGTCGTTGGCCGGATTGGGCAGCGGCGGCGCGTGCTTGTACGCCCCGTTGCCGATGACGAGCGCCACGCGCCTCTCTGACAGCTGGGCTGGCTGCTGGGCCGGTTGCGGGGCGATCTGCTGGGCGGGCTGCGCGGCCTGTTGCGGGTTCGGCTGCGTGGCTGGCTGGTCGGCCTGTTTCGGGGCCCGCTGTATGGCGACAAGAGCGGGCGCGGCCAGCAGGAGCACTAGGCTGACAAGGATCACAAGGGTGAGGATTCGGCGCATGGGGCACCTCCGGATACACACTCCGCTACCAGAAAAGAAAGCGCGCCCGCAAGGGGACTCCCGCGCAGCTCCGCCAGAAGCAGGTGCAGGCCGCAGACGCTGGTCCTGGTCGGGCCGGTCTTGTACAGGCCCCGGAAGGCCTCGAAGAAGCGGCAGGAGTCGTTATTCTAGAGCGCCGCGGCAAGGGACAAATCAACGGCGCCCGGAATTGCGGTTCGGTTTGCACGGGCGCCTCCGGGGGACCGGTTCACTTCCGCCAGCGGTCGATAACCCGGGCGACCAGGCGCGGCCCGGCATACAGGGTCACGAGCACCAGCACCCAGATGCGCCCGCCCAGGAGGTTGTAGTCGGCCAGCAGGCGGGCCCAGGGATGGCCCATGACGTAATGGCCGAAGCCGAACTCAAAGGCCACGGTGGCGAGGGTCCAGAACAGGCCCAGGGCCAGAAGGCGGCACCGGTCTCGCCGATTCGTCGCGCTCAGACCCGTCCAGCGGACAAAACGGAAAATGCCGTACAGCAAAAGGACGCAAACAATCAGGGTGCCGATGACATGCGCCGCCGGTTCCCCCATGAGGGGCTCGAGGAGCCGGACCCTGAGCGCGCCGCAGGCCACGGCCAGGGCGGCGAAGCCCAGCCAGGCCAGGGTTGCGTGGAGCCAGAACATGCCGGGCGCCTAGGCCAGGGCGTACACGCGCGGCCCCTGGGCCGTGTCTTCCATGCGGAAGCCGCAGGCGGCCAGCTTCTCGCGCAGGGCATCGGAGGCCGCGAAGTCCTTGTTCCTGCGCGCGGCCTCGCGCTCGTCCAGCAGGGCGCGCACGTTATCCGGCAGGCAGCCGCAGGGTACGGGCATCTGGGAGAGGTCCAGGATGCCCAGCACCGCGTCGGCCGCCTCCAGCTGCTTGAGGCACAGCCTGGCCGCCGCGCCGGAGAGGCCCGAGGTCAGCCAGCCGTTGACGAGTTTGACGAAGGTGAACAGCTTGGGCCAGTAGCGGTGCAGGGACAGGTCGTCCTCCAGGGCCGTAGCGAGCCCGGCCTTCAAGTCGAACACGGCCTGCTCCAGCTCGTCGGAAACGTCCTTGCCTCCCTTTGTTTCCGCATTGTCCTGGGCCAGGCGCAGGCCGCAGGCCGCCTCCTGGACCTTGTGCCAGTTGCGCGCCCACATGGACAGGCTCTGCGTTGTCGCGGCGAGCGGCTTGCGGTAGGCCGCGGACAAGAGCCACAGGCGCAGGCCCGCGGCGCTTCCGGTCTGGCCCCCCGTCTGATCAATCAGCGCGTCCAGGGTGAGCTCCACCCCTTCCTCGCGGGCCAGCTTGCGGTCCGCCAGCCAGGCCCTGGGCTCCACGCCCGCCGCACTCCACACCGCGCGCAGGTTCTCCAGGTGCGGGAACTGGTGGTCTTCCCCGGCCACGAGCACGTCCACCTGCCCCAGGGCGGCGAGGCCCGCCACGGCGACCTGCAAGAACCAGCTGGGCCGCACGTTGCCCCACTCGGTCTCCACCACGTCGCCGAGCTTCAGGTCCTGCAGACTGGCGCGCTTGAACAGGGTGAAGTCCAGCGGGTTGTCCTTGACGTAGTCGTCCAGGTCCACGGTCTTGCCCACGGAGAGCTTGTCCATGTCCATGAGGTGCATGTCGCCGTAGCGCTTGTCGCGGCGCACGTCGAAGTACACGCTGCGCAGCTTCTCGTAGGCTAGGCCCTTGCCCAGCAGCCTGCGGCAGATGTCCAGCGCCCGGGGCATGGAGCCCGAGGCCGGCTCGAAGATGGTCTCCGGCAGCAGGCGCAGGGACCGGGCGCGCGCCTGGATGCGTTCCAGAACCCCGGCCACGTAGTCCGCGCGGGATTGATTCGCTGCCCGGGCCGCGGCAAGGGTGCGGTCGTCCAGGTCGGCCAGGCCTACGGCGACCTTGACCTGAGCCCCGCGCGAGGCGAGGTGCCGGGCCAGGACGTCGGAGAGCACGAGGCGCCGCCAGGCGTCCGGGTCGTCGGGCTCGTCCAGGCTGGGGCCGATGGTGTAGATGTTCAAGGAGCCCGCGGCGTCCACCAGGGCTTTCGACCCGGTGGCCAGGTTCATCAGCCGCAGGCCGTCCTGGGCCTTGGCCGCGAAGAGCGGGGTGGACAGGTAGCGCTCGCCGGAGTCCGGAAAGATGACCACGATGTAGCCAGGCTGGCCCTCGGCTTCGAGGCTGGCCGCCAGCTTGAGCGCCCCGGCCATGGCCGCGCCGGAGCTCATGCCCACGAACAGGCCCTCCTGCTGAGCCAGCTTGCGGCACATGGAGAAGGCCTCCTCATCCTCCACGTGGAGGATCTGGTCGAGCGCCTTCTTGTTGTAGATGCCCGGCGGGTAGGACTCATGCATGTTCTTCAGGCCCTGGATCTTGTGCCCGGCAAAGGGCTCCACGGCCACAACCTTGACGCCGGGGTGCTCGTGCAGGCGCTTGGCCAGGCCCATGGCCGTGCCCGAGGTGCCGAGCGTGGCCACGGCGTGGGTGACTTTGCCCCCGGTCTGCTCCCAGATCTCCGGCCCGGTGCCCAGGTAGTGGGCCTCGATGCTGGCCGGGTTGTTGAACTGGTCCATGAGCACGTATTTGTCCGGCTCGGTGCGGGCCAGGCGGTAGGCCTCCTCGATGGCCCCGTCCGTGCCCATGCGGCCCGGGGTCAGGCGGATCTCGGCACCAAAGCCGCGCATGATGCGCTTGCGCTCCTCGCTGGCGGTCTCGGGCATGAGCAGGAGCATCTTGTAGCCCTTGACCGCCGCGACCATGGCCAGGCCCACGCCGGTGTTGCCGCTGGTGGCCTCGATTATCGTCTTGCCGGGGGTGAGCTCCCCGCGCGCCTCGGCCGCCTCGATCATGGCCACGGCCACGCGGTCCTTGATGGACCCGCCGGGGTTCATGAACTCGATCTTCGCCATGATTTTGACGTTGGGATAGGGGTTCAGGCGGCGGATTTCCACCAGGGGCGTGTTGCCCACGAGCCGCAATATGTCCGTGCGCTGCATGACTAATCCTTGGGTTGCGGGTTTTCAGCCCTTGGCTCGGCGCTGGCCCGCGAATTGCATTTCCGCCCCCAAACACGCGAGGGAACGCCCGATGAGTGCATATCCGCATCTGAGAGAAAACATCACTGCCCTGGAGAGCGCCAACCCGGCGCTCCACGCCTGGCTCTCGGCCAGCGTGCTCGACGAAGAATCCCTGAAAACGAGCGTCTTTGTCAACCAATGGGGACTGATTGACTGGCGCATGCCCTGCGGCAACGGCATCTTCGACGCCCTGACCCCCGCCCGGCTGTACCGGGAGTGGGTCGAGATCGAGAAGCCCGACCTCTCGGCCACGGTCATCGTGGGCTCCAATGTTGGCTACGGCCTGAACCACGTGCTCGTCAACACGCCGGACACGCACAAGGTGCTCGTGCTTGAGCCCAATCCGGCCGTGCTGCTGGCCTGCCTGGGCCAGACCGACTACCGCCCCTTTTT
>JANXYI010000332.1 GCA_025350085.1 Deltaproteobacteria bacterium | reverse complement strand
GGTCCGTGGGCAGGGGCGGTTGGCTGGGATTGCGGTTCTTCTTCTGTTTCACTTTGGTCTCGATGGTTTGGGGGAAATTCAGGGGGGCCACAATGGGGCGGCCGAGGCAAGGCGGGGGACTTAGGCCAGATGCTTTTGCATGGCCTCGCGGAAGGCCTGGCGGTGGGGCGCGGCCAGCTCCTCGAAGCGCGCGCCGAACCAGTCGTCAAAGCCAGCCTCGGTGTAGAACTGCGGGCCGAAGCGCAGCTCGGTGCGCAGGGTCCAGAAGCTTCCGGTGCCCTCCAGGCGCTTCAGCTTCACCGCGTCCTTGGGCGTCACCAGCACGTGCGCGCCAGCGGCTGCCGCGCTGATGCGCGTGACATCGGCCTGGGAAAAGGCGTGATGGTCGGCAAAGGGCAGGATCTGCCGGGGCTCGCGGCCCAGGAGCACCGCTGCCGTCAGCGCGGCCTGGGCCGGGCCGGCGATGCCCGTGGCCAGGATGTAGTCCTCGCCGCCCAGGTCGCCTGCGCGGGCCGAGCCGTCCAGCCGGGCCAGGCCCTTGGGCCTCAGCCCGAAGGTGAACACCGGGCGGCCGAAGCGCTCCAGGCGGCGGGTGATGTCCGTTTCTAGGCCGGGCTGCGGGCCGGGCGCGATCTTGATGCAGAAGGCCGAGGCGCGGGTGAGCGCGCCTGGCCCCTCGCGCCAGGTCCCGGCCGGGCAGACCCGGCCCCAGCCTGCGGCCAGGTCAAAGGGCGTCAGGAGCACCAGGTCGATGTCCCGCACCACGGGCAGGTGCTGGAAGCCGTCGTCCAGGAGCACGAAGTCCGGGTCAAAGCGCTGGCAGGCCCAGGGGCCGGAACGCTTGCGTTTGGGGTCCACCACCACGCGCGCCAGGCGGTGGGCCTTGGCCAGGAGCAGGGGCTCGTCCCCGGCCTCGGCCGGGTCGGCTCCGGGGGTGACGAGCAGCGGCAGGCGCTTTGGCTTGGCACCGTAGCCGCGCGTGAGCACCACCCCGTGTTCCTCGTGCTTGCCGGCCCAGTGCAGGATGTGGCCGCAGAGCGGGGTCTTGCCGCTGCCGCCCCAGCCGATGTTGCCCACGCTGATGCTCAGGCAGGGCGGCCGCCAGGCCGGGAGTGTGCCGCGTTCATAGAGCCAGCGGCGCAGGCGCAGGGCCTGGGCATAGAGCGCGCCAGCCGGGAGCAGGAGCGGCCTTAAGGTCCGTTGCAGGTCAGGGATATTCGGCATGGAGGGCAGTCGCCCGGGCCGCCCTGCCCTCTGGAGTGGAGGATCGGGGCGGCCCGGGCTGATTTTCCGGTTAGTCGCGGCTGGAGCCGAACAGGCGCAGCAGCATGAGGAACAGGTTGAGGAAGTCCAGGTACAGGGTCAGCGCGCCCAGGATGGTGCCTCGGCGGATGGCCGTGCCGTCGCCCAGCGGCATGGTCTCGCCCATGTACTTGAGCTTCTGGGTGTCGTAGGCGGTGAGGCCGACGAAGACGAACACGCCGATGATGGAGATGCCGAAGCTGAGCGCCGAGCTCTTGACGAACATGTTCACCACCGAGGCGAGCACGATGCCGATGAGGCCCATGAACATGAAGCTGCCCATGCTCGTCAGGTCGCGCTTGGTGAGCATGCCGTAGAGGCTCATGGCCCCGAACATGCCCGCCGTGACCACGAAGGCCTGGAAGATGCTGGCCATGCTGTAGACGAAGAAGATGGACTAGAGCGTGAGGCCCGTGAGCGCGCTGTAGGCCAGGAACATGAGCGTGGCCGCGGTGCCGGAGAGGCGGTTGATGGCCGCGGACAGGCCGATGACCAGGCCGAACTGCGCGATGACCAGGCCGATGACCAGGCCCGGGCTCTGGAGCAGGGTCACGCCGAGCGGCCCCGTGGCCGTGAACCATGCCGCGCCCGCGGTGAGCAGCATGCCCGCGCTCATCCAGCCGTAGATGCCGCGCATGAAGGCGTTGATGGTCTCGGCCCGGGAGACGGTGGCCTGGGCGCCGGGATACGAAGGATAACCAGCCATTTGCGTGTTCCTCCTGAAAAGGAATGGTGTCAGTATAAGGGGGCGGAGGAGTCCGCCACAACTTCAGCAAGATAAGCCCTGGCATGGGCTTTGGCAAGGGGGCGGGGTGACTCCTCGGTGTGACTCAGGGAACTGCCCGTCCGGCCCGGACCGGTCAGGACCGCTTTTTCCAGGCCGTGAGCGCGGCGGGCTTGGGCTCGGCCCAGTTCAGCCCGGTCTGGCGGGCCGGGGTCACGCTGATCTCCGTGGTCGTGTCGCCCCGGCGCACGAGCATGGGGATGGTCGCGGATGTGCTCCGGTCCGCCTCGGCCAGGGCCCTCGCCTTGGGCGAGTAGGAGGCTGCAAAGGCGCAGGCGTCGGCCAGCACGGCGTCTGGCCAAGCCTGAGGGCTCTGGGCAGGATCAACGCCCGCTACAGGCGCATACTGTCGGCCCAGGGCCAGGGGGCCGGGCAGGTCGCGCAGGCGCAGCAGGATGTCCGTGGGCGTGCATGCGGCTTCCAGCGCCTCGTTGTTCTGCTGGCTGCGGCCGATGGACAGCCAGTAGGCCCCGGCCCAGTACTGCCGCCCCAGGTGCGAGAGGCTGAAATCGCGCGGGCCGGGGTCGGCCAGGTTCTTCAGGATGGGCAGGTAGCGCGCGGAGGCCTCGGCCTCGGCCAGGTTGCAGCCCCCGGCAGGGGTGGGAATGTCCGTGATGCCGAAATGCGCGGCCAGGGCCAGCTGGTCCTTGCGGCCCCGGCCCCAGATGCTCGGGAGCAGCGCGCGGTTGACCAGCCCGGACTCCTCCATGGGTGTTACGCCGAGCTTCTGGGCCGACAGCGGCCTGAGCAGGATGTCCTTCACGCCCGCGTTCTTGCGGATGAGGTTCAGCGCGTCGGCGCGCTGGGACATGGGCCGCTGGCCTAAAACCTCGCCCGTGACCAGGAAACTCGCGCCGTATTTGGGCAGCAGCGTGCGCGCGTGGGCCAGCATGAGGATCTTGCAGTCCACGCAGGGGTTCAGGTGCTTGCCGTAGCCGTGGGTCGGGCTGGTGAGCATGTCCAGGTAGCTGCGGCGGATATCCACGGCCACGGCCTCGATGCCGTAGGTCGCGCGCCAGTGTTTGATCAGGTGCGGCTTGCCGAAGAAGGGGCTGACAAAGTGCAGGCCGAGCACGCGCAGGCCCTGCTCCTGGAGCACGCGTATGGCCAGGATGCTGTCCAGGCCGCCGGAGAACAGGGCCAGGGCCTGGTAGGTCTGGCCGTTGACGGGTGGGGAGGTGTGGCTTGCGGCGTCGTGCATGGCCGCGCTCTTACGTCAGGCCAGCGCCAAGGGCAAGGCCCTCCCAAGGCGGGGGCGCCGGGGCACTGTGGGGGAGGTACAGTCCGGCCCCTGGCCGGGGGGAAAGGCCAGGGGCCGGGGCGTTACAGAGAGTGTTGCGCTAGCGCACCACCAGCACCGAGCAGGGGGCCAGGGCCACGACCTTGCTGGCCACGCTGCCCAGGCGCAGCTTGGCCTTGCCCTTCTTGCTGCGTGTGCCCATGACCACCAGGTCGAAGCCGCCCTTTTCCGCGGCGTCCACGATGATGTCCTCGGGCGAGACGCCGGTCTTGAGCATCGGCTTGGGCTTGACCCCGGCAGCCTGGGCGATGGCCATGGCTGCGTCCAAGGCGGCAGAGGCGCGCTGCTTCAGGCGCTCGGAGGCGTCTTCGCCGAACAGGCTCTCAATGTCCTGGAAGGTTTCGGCCACGGCCAGAAGCGTCAAGGGCGCCTTCTCCTTCTTGGCGATCTCTGCGGCCTTGGCCACGGCAATGTGAGCGGTATCGGACGGGTCGACAGCAACGAGAATCTTCATGTGAACCCCCTTGTTATGGCTTTGTGACCTATGCACACCCCCGGAAATCGGGGGATAAGCCGCAAGCAAAGGCAGGGCCCGAACGCTGGCGGAACTGCCAACGCAGGAAGTATCGATTCCTACAAATATATTGTGAAATTCAGAACAAGTCAAGGGGATCGGGGCGCAAAGCTTGAAGGTCGGGCGAAAGATTCCCGGGGTTTCGCGCCACCCTGGCCAGGGTCCACGGCTAGAAACCTGGCCAGGTCCCCTTGGCCGAAGGGGCCCTGCTAGGCCTCCGGCTCCCCGGACTTCTCCCGGTCCCGGCGGCGCATCTCCCGGCCCACGGGCAGTACGCACAGCCCGGCGGCCAGCATGAACCCGCCGCCCACGCTGAACAGCCCGGCGTGGGTCCAGCCCGCGGCCATGAGCATGCCGCCCAGAAAGGGTCCGGCGAAGAAGCCCGCATCCACGGCCACCATGAGCAGGTTGGCGTTGAAGGCCCTGAGCCTGGGCGGCGAGACCTGGAGCATGCTGGCGTTTAAGAGCGGCATGGTCAGCGCCATGCCCGTGCCATAGAGCACGGCCATGCACAGGAGCAGCAGCGGCGCCCCGGCCTGGCCGAAGAGCGGCAGCAGTACGCCCAGCCCCAGAAAGGCCCAGGCCAGCACACGGCCCTTGTCCACGCGGTCCAGCAGGTGCCCGGCCATGACGCGCAGGCCGATGGTGGCTGCGCTGGAGCAGGTGAAGAACAGGCCGGGGTTGCCCGCGCCCAGCAGCACGGCGAAGTCGCGCATGAAATAGAAGACGATGGAGTGCGCGGCCACCAGGCAGAGGTTGCCCAGGATGAGCAGGGCCACCCCGGGCTGGGCCAGCCCCGCGCGCACCTCGGCCCAGTGGGGCTTGAGCATCTGCGCGGGGTGCAGGGCCGCGGCCAGGGTGCGCGTACGCCGCCCCAGGGGCCGGAGCAGCAAAAAGGCCGGGAGCATCAGCGGCGCGGCCAGGGCATAGGCCGCCCCGTGGCCGGGCAGATACGGCAGCACCAGTTCCACGAAAGGCGGCATGAGGGCGTAGGGCAGCAGGATGGTCACCGAGAACAGGCCGAAGCCCTGGGCGCTCTTTTCATGCGGGAGCACGGCCGTGAGGGTGCCCATGAGTCCGCCGACCACGGTGACGAAGCCCAGGCCGTGCAGCACCCGCACCGCGGCCAGGGCCGGGACGGACCGGGCAAAGGGGTAGCAGACCAGGGCCAGCGTGGCCAGGGCCATGCCCGCGCGCATGAAGCGCACGCTGTTGCCGAGGGTCAGAAACCGGCCCAGGAAGGGCCGCACCAGAAGCGCCGTGAAGGGCTCCAGGGCCAGAAGGGGTCCGCGCCAGGCCGGGGGTATGCCCAGCTCCGCCAGATAGGTGTAGAAGCTGTAAAATATGGCTATGTTGCAGAAGGCCAGTACGCTGACGCCGCACAGGGCCAGGAACTCGAAGCTCCAGATGCCGGCCGGATTGCCAGTCGGACTGTCAGGCTGGCCGCCGGACTGGGGCAGGGGTATTGCGGGCACAGGGTTCTCTCTGACTGGTGTGCGGGAGCGGTTCAGGCCGCGGGGCCGATGGCCCAGGGTAGCAGAGGCCGGAGGAACAGGCAATCACAGGCAACGGCAACACCTGGGGCGCAGCTGCCGCGGAGCGCCGCGGGCAAAATATGCCGGAATTGGCAAGATTCATGCATTCTGGCCCCAGGGCAAAAGACAGGGCTGTCATTTTCGCCAAGAAATTCCCATGACATTTCAGGGGCGGATCAGAGTTGGATACAAAATTGTAAGATACAGCCGTATTTTTGTCTTTGCAGGAACAAAAAATGTGGCTAAGAAAGGGGCGCCGCCACGCGGGGCAGGCGGCCGCCCCTCACTTTTCCGGCCAGCGTGCCTGCGCCGAGAGTTGTTCACCGTGCCCCACGAGAAAGGGAGATCCCCATGATCCAGGCGGGAGACACCGCATTCGTCCTCATCAGCGCCGCGCTGGTGCTGCTCATGACCCCGGGCCTGGCCCTGTTCTATGGCGGCATGGTGCGCGGCAAGAACGTGCTCGGCACCATCATGCAGAGCTTCTTCCTCATCTCGCTCATCAGCATGGAGTGGGTGGCCCTGGGCTATTCCATGAGCTTCGGCCCGGACGTGGGCGGTTTCACCGGCAGCCTAGCCTGGGCCTGGCTCTCCGGCGTAGGCGCGGCCCCCAACGCCGACTACGCGGCGACCATCCCGCAGTCGGTGTTCATGATCTACCAGTGCATGTTCGCGGTCATCACCCCGGCGCTGATCACCGGCGCCTTTGCTGAACGTGTGCGCTTCGCGCCGTTTTTGGTCTTCAGCCTGCTCTGGGCCGTGCTCGTGTACAACCCGGTCTGCCACTGGGTCTGGGGCGCGGGCGGCTTCCTCAAGCTGCTCGGCGTGGTGGACTTCGCGGGCGGGCTGGTGGTGCACCTGACCTGCGGTGCGGCGGCGCTCGCCGCGGTCTTTGTCATCGGCCCGCGCAAGGACTACGGTAAGCGCCAGTTCTTCCCGCACAACCTGCCCATGACCCTGCTCGGCACCGGGCTTCTGTGGTTCGGCTGGTTCGGCTTCAACGGCGGCAGCGCGCTGGCCGCCGACGGCGTGGCGGGCACTGCCTTTGTGGCCACGCACATGGGCGGCATGGCCGGCATGTTCATGTGGACCGTGGTCGAGTGGTGGCACCGCGGCAAGCCCACGACGCTCGGCGCGGCCTCGGGCGCAGTCGCGGGTCTGGCCACCATCACCCCGGCCGCCGGGTTCGTCACCGCGCCTGCAGCCATTGCCATCGGGCTCATCGCGGGCGCTGTCTGCTACTTCGGCGTCATGGCCAAGGCGCGCCTGGGCTACGACGACAGCCTCGATGTGGTGGGCATCCACGGCCTGGGCGGGCTCACGGGCACGCTTTTGGCGGGCCTGCTGGCCACCAAGGCCGTGAACCCCGGCGGCGTGGACGGGCTCTTTTACGGTAACGCCGCCCAGTTCGGCATCCAGGCCCTGGGCGTGGCAGTGGTCGGGGCCTACGCCCTGGTGGCCAGCTGGGCGCTTTTGAAGGCCGTGGATGCATTCATGGGCCTGCGCCTGGCCCCGGAAGACGAGAACACGGGCCTGGACCAGGCCGAGCATACCGAGACGGCCTACAGCGACAGCCTGGACGCGGGCGCGCGCCGCTAGCCCCTCCTGGAACAACCCCGGCCCCCGGCGCGGACCTCTTTTTTGGGGCTGCGCCGGGGGCTTTGCTTTCCCGGTGACGCTCTTCGGCGGGCATTGACGCTGCCTGGCGCAGGCGGCATATTCAGGCCGTCAACCCCGGCCCCAACCCCGACACCTGAAGGAGGTCCCCCATGGACGCACCGGTTCTGAAGCAGCGCGAGAAGCTCGCGGCACACATCATCAAGCACCTCGGCAAGCGCAAGATGGCGGGCAGCTTCGTCGCCACCGCGGCCGAGGCCAAGGCCGAGG
>JANXYI010000325.1 GCA_025350085.1 Deltaproteobacteria bacterium | reverse complement strand
ACAGGCCGGGGCACAGGGGCTGCCCATACGAGGGGGTCCGGGGGAAATCATTTCCCCCGACCGCCGGAGGCATATTATCGCGGAGGGCTCGGAGGCGGAGCCCCTAAGAAGAAGCGGGCAGACACTCCTTTCCGCCCCTATCCTTGACCTGCCCCGGCCGATTCCCTATCCTCCAGCAAGCTGAATCCTGTCCCCCACCCGAACCCCGGAGGGACCATGACCCGCCGCGCCACCACGATTTTCCTGACCCTTCTTGTTTTGTGCGCCCTTGTGGCGCCCGCCCTGGCCGAGAGCAAACAGGCCAAGGCCCTGCGCGAGGCGGGCGACCTGGTGCCCTACGCCCCGCCGCAGGCCGTGCTCACAGCCCTGTTCACCGTTGACGAGAACGACCCCAAGGCCATCTACGGCCCGATCTCGGCTTACGTGAAGTCCCGCGCCTGCCCGGCCACCTGGCTCATCGAGAAGGGCGAAAAGGCGCGCCTGGAGCGCTTCGCCAGCCTCAAGGAGGCGACGCCCTTTGAGTTCAGCCTAACGCTGGAAGAGGACTGCGCGGGCAAGGTCACCCACACGGTGTTCGTGACCTCGCCAGGCAGCACGCCCGAGGCCTGGCTCAAGTGGCGCAGCCAGTTCCACGGCCGCAAGGCCGAGGGGCATTACGGCGCGGCCTTGACCAACCTGAAGAAGGCCGAGGCCGCAGGCCTGACGCCCACGGCGGAGCTGCGCTTCCTGGCCGTGAACGGCGAGCTGGTGACGAAGAACCTGGAGGACGTGCTGCGCGCCGAGGGCAGGCTCGCACCGGTGTTCGACCTCGAAAAGGGCCAGCGCACGGGCAGGTAGCCCGCGCCTGGCAACGGACAGAAACGCATGGCCGGACGCGGACGGATCGACGGCAGTGGTGCCGACAGGGGCGTCGGGACAGGACAGCGGCTGGTTTCCCTGGCCGTTTTGGCGGTGCTCTGCGCCATCGCGGCCTGGATGCTGATTGTTCGCTCGCAACTGAACCCGGCCGTGGAGGTTTCCCTGCGCGCGCCCGCGCCCAAGACTGGCGTCGCAGCTGCCGCGCCCGTGACAGAAGACGCGGCAACAACGCCCACTGCCGCCGGCCACGGGCCGGTCACCCTGGCCTCGCTCCTTCCGGATGCCGCGCCGGGCGTCAAGCCGCTCACCACAGCCGAGTCCTTCACGCCCGCCACACTCTCGGACAAGATCGACGGCAAGGCCGAGCTGTATCTGGCCGCCGGGTTCGCGGCCATGAGCTGCCGCAGCTACCAGGCCGGACCAGCGCGCATGGAGGCCTACCTGTACCGCATGAAGTCGCCCGACGCGGCCTTTGCCGTGTTCAGCGGCCAGCGCAGGCCCGGCTCGGCCCAGAGCAGTCTCGCCAAAAACGCCTACCTCACGGACAACGCCCTGTTTCTGACCAGCGGCGCGCACTATCTGGAGGTCATCGCCGACCGCGCAGGCACGAAGACGGCCCTGGAGGGGCTGGCCAAGACCGTGCTGGCAGCCTTGAGCGCCAGCGAGCCTGTTGGGGACAAGAAGTCGGCGGCCGCAGACATCCAGCCTGCGGACCTGTTCCCCAAGGCCGGACTCAAGGCCGACAGCCTGCGCCTGACCGTGGCCGATGCCTTCGGCTGCCAGGGCCTGACCAATGTCTACAGCGCCGAATACGCTGTTTCCGGCGGCACGGCAGCGGTCTTTCTCTCACGTCGCAAGAACACGGCCGAGGCCCAGGCCCAGGCCAAGCTCTACCAGCGTTTCCTCACGGACAACGGCTTTGCGGTCCAGAATGCGCCGGGCGCGCCTGCCGGGGCCACGGTCTTTGTCCTGGAGGGCATCGGTGTGGAGCTCCTGTTCACGCGCGGACCGCTCCTGGCCGGGGTGCACGAGGCACCGAACCTGGACGCGGCCCTGAAACTGGCGACAGCGCTGGCCGCTGAACTCGATGCGGCGTTGCCCAAGGGGTCGGGAAAATGAGCGGACCAGAGAACGGCAACAACGGCCACGGGCCGGACTCCGGTGGGCTTTCGCGCCGGGACTTCCTCAAGCGCGCGGCCGGGGCCTCGGCCATTGCGCTCTCCGGCGCCGGGCTGGCCGCGGCCCTGCTCGACCGGCGCGGGCCTCCGGCCTCGGACCTGGCCAAGGCAACGAGCGGCCTGGGCGACTATTCTTTGCCTGAGTTGCGCGGCAAGCCCGGCCGCATGGCCATTGTCCGGGGCAAGGTGAGCGCAGACCCCAGGGCCGCCCAGCCGGACCGCCTGGCCATGCTGGAGCGCGCGCTGGCCGCCCTGGGCGGGCTGGGTGCGTACGTCAAGCCCGGCGACCGCGTGCTGCTCAAGGTCAACGCGGCCTTTGCCACCTCCCCGGCGCTCGGCGCCACCACGCATCCGGACCTCGTGGCCGCGGTGGCGACCCTGTGCCTCAAGGCCGGGGCCGCTTCCGTGGCCCTGACAGACAACCCCATCCACAGCCCGGAGAGCTGCTTCGCGCTGACAGGAATCGCCGACGCCGCAGCCAAAAGCGGCGCCAGGCTCATCCTCCCGAGCGAAGCCCTGTTTACGCCCGTGAGTGTGCCGGACGGACGGCTCATCCGCGACTGGCCCGCGCTCACCGGGGCGTTCAAGGACGTCACCAAGCTCATCGCCCTCTCGCCGGTCAAGGACCACCACCGCGCCGGGGCCTCCATGTGCCTCAAGAATTTCTACGGCTTCCTGGGCGGGCGCAGGAATGTCTTTCACCAGGACATCAACGGCGTCATCGCCGAGCTGGCGCTCCTGGCCCGGCCCACCCTGTGCATCCTCGACGGCGTCACCGTGATGCTGACCAACGGGCCCACGGGCGGCTCGCTGTCAGACCTCAAGGCCATGAACGTGCTCGCCGTGACCACGGACCCCGTGGCGGCGGACAGTTTCGGCATGGAGCTCCTGGGTCGGCCGCTCACCGAGGCCCCGTACATCGCCCTGGCCCAGACCGCGGGCGCTGGCAGCGCGGACTACAAGTCGCTGGGGCCGCAGTTCCTGGACCTGGGGGCCTGACATTATGCGCATCGACCTTCGCATAGTCTGGGCCCGCCGCATCAGCCAAGTCTTCTTCGTGCTGCTCCTGCTCTGGCTCTGCGCCGTGACCACGCTGGGCAGCGGCTTCTTCCGGCTGTCCGGCTGGCCGGTGAACTTCATCCTCTCACTCTCGCCGCTCACGGCCCTGGGCACGGTGCTGGCCACGCACACCTGGTATCAGCCGCTGACCTGGGCCGTGCCGGTCATCATCCTGACGGCCATGCTTGGCCGATTCTTCTGCGGCTTTGCCTGCCCCCTGGGCGCGCTGAACCAGGGCCTGGGCTGGCTGGCGCGCCGCGTCACCACGCACTTCCCGGGCGCCCGGGGCCAGGCCCTGCGCGCGCGCCTGGCCGACAACAGCCACAGCCCCTGGCAGGCCGCCAAGTACTATGTCCTGGTCTTCCTGCTCGC
>JANXYI010000348.1 GCA_025350085.1 Deltaproteobacteria bacterium | reverse complement strand
CGGGCCAGAGCGTACCCGGCCTGGGCGAGGTGGTGGGCGTGGATGTGCCCTTTGAGGAGGACGCGGCCGCCGAGTGCGTGCTGGACGCCCTCAGGCCCGTGCCGGAGAACGCGGCCCAGCCCACCAGGCCCAGCCCGGCCAGCTGCAGGCCATACAGGACCACCCTCGCAGGCCCGGTCACGTCCCAGATGAGCTGCGGCAGGCGCGGCTCAAGCCCCCAGGCCGCGGCAAAGGTGATCAGGCTGACCAGGGTGTAGCTTAGCGGGTACAGGGGGGCGCGCGGCCCCAGGGCCCGCTCAAGCCTGGCCTTGACGGCTGGTGCGGCCAGCACGCTGTGCACCAGGGCCCAGAGCACCCACAGACCAAAGGCCGCGGCGATCTGTTCCGGGGCCACGGCCTCCAGCGGAACCACGGCCCCCAGCAAGACCACGGGGGCCAGCGGAACCATGGGCGCCAGAGGCAGGCCGCTCACGCCGCGCTCCCGGAATAGCCGGGCAGCCAGCCGTCCAGGAAGGCCAGGACCTGGGCCGCGTTCTCCGGCACGGGCCTGAGGGCGTCCAGCACGCACTCGGCGGCCGCGTCCTCCTCAAAGGGCACATCCACGCCCACCACCTCGCCCAGGCCGGGTACGCTCTGGCCCGTGCGCTTGCGCATGATGGCCTTGGCGTACATGCCGGGCAGGACATAGCCCCTGGTCTTGCCGTGGTGCGTGGCGTCCAGCGAGCGCATGGCCTCGCGGCGCATGGCCTCAGGGAGCGGGCAGCGCACGAAGATTTCGGCAAAGCGCGGGATGAGCGCCCTGGCCTCCTGGCGCGCGGCCAGCCGGTGCCCGGTGGCGTCCAGGATCACGCCCTGGCCCTGGGCCGCCAGCTCCGCGGCCTCGCGGGCGATGAGCGCGTACGCCACCTTGCGCTCCTCCTCGGTGTAGGCGGGCCTGGGGAAGTAGACCTTGCGGCGCTCGTCCATGACCAAGAGCGCCACGTCCCGGCCCTGGCCCAGGAGCTCCGTGTGCACGGCCCGGGCAATGGTGCTCTTGCCGCAGCCGGGCAGGCCCGTGAACCACAGGGCCCAGCCGCCCGCAACCGCTCCTGCTGCATCCTTTGCGGCCATGGCACCTACTCCAGATACCGGTTGGGGTCAGCCCAGTCGAAGACCTCGTCCTCCAGCACGCTGGTCAGGAAGCGCACCAGGGCCTGGCGCACGCCCGGCGGGTGGCCCGGGTACCACTCCGGCGACACGATGACCAGCGCCCGGAACACGAAGAACGGGGCCATGACCTGGAGCGCCTCGGCGTCCCCGGTGCGCTCCAGGTACTCCTCGAAGAGGACGTTCCAGAGCTCCAGAAACGGCCCGGCGAGGCGAGGCCCAGACCCGTGCTGGGGCCCGTGCAGGAGCCCGAAGAGCAGGTAGTTGGCCGCCAGCGTGGCCACGTCGCTGGCCGGCTCGCCCCACTCGCCCCGGCTGCGGTCGAGCACGGAGAAGCCGCGCCGCTGTTCAATGGGGCCGTCCACCAGGATGTTCCAGGGGTGGAAGTCGCCGTGCACCGCGCTGAGCCGGTGCGCAAACCCGCGCAGCTTCCAGCGCCAGTCGATGAGCCGCTTCTCCAGGGCCATGAACGCCTCGTCGGGCAAGAATCCGCAGGGATGCGGGAAGGCCTCGTCGATGAGGCCCATGATGCACTCGCTGGCGCCGAGCAGGTTGCGCACGTGGCGGAAGTACAGGTCCGGGTCGTCCTTTTTCGTGGCGTGGACCTCGGCCAGCCACCTCGCGAGGTCGCGGGCAAAAGCCGCGTCGCCGGGGCGGAAGTCGCCCTTGCCGATGCGCTCCAGGTCCTGGAAATAGTCGTAGCCTTCAAGCTTCTCGTTCAGGATGAAGAATTCCTGGGGCGTGAACACCGGCACCAGCCGGTTGCGGCCGTCCACGTAGCCCAGGCCAAGCGGCCGCACGTGGCGCGGCAGCCGGGCGGATGTCTCGTACTGGAACATGAGGATGGCCGCGCGGTCCCAGTAGAACTGGTGGCCGTACTTGTCGCCGCGCATGACCGAGAGCACGCCCTCGCGCACCTCGCCATGCACGCGGAAGCGCACCAGGAGCGGCTTGCCGTAGCCGAAGCGCTTGATGCCCTGCTTGTCCAGGGTGCCGATGGCCCCCAGGTCCAGGAGCTCCGTGCCCTCACCATAGGCCTGGCGCAGATAGTCCGCAACGCTCGAAGGCTTCAGGTCGATCATGCGCCCTCCTTGCAGGAACGGACTCGAAGCAACGGGGCCGTTGGGGGACGGCCAGGGTACGCGCGGCCGGGCCTTACAGGGTCCGGCCGAAATGGGCCTTCAGCTGCTCGCCCACCTGGGCCAGGCTGAAGTGGTGCTCCTGGGTGCCCTTGTGCTCCACGCAGTAGGCGGCGCAGACGCTGCCCAGGGCCGCGGCCTCGGTGAGCGTCTGGCCCAGGGTCAGGCCCTTGAGCAGCCCGGCCCGGAAGGCGTCGCCCGCGCCCGTGGGGTCCAGGGCGCGGTCCACCTTCACTGCCGGCACGCGGGTCTCCTTCTTGCCCTCGGCGATGAGTGAGCCCTGGTCGCCCAGGGTGGTCACCAGCGCGCCGGTGCGCCGCAAAAGCTCCAGGCGCGAGTGGCCCGTGGCCTTCATGACCATCTCCAGCTCGTAGTCGTTGGTGCACAGGGCCAGGGACCCGGTGATGGCGTGGGTCATCTGCTCGCCGGTCAAGGCCGTGATCTGCTGGCCCGGGTCGAAGATGTACGGGATGCCCGCGCGCTTGAAGTACTCCGGCAACTCCACCATGTCCTCAACGTTGCCCGGGGAGATGATGGCCAGCACGCGTCCGTCGTGCTTGGCCGGGAACCTGTAGCCGCACCGCTCGCGCATGGCGCCAGGGTTGAAACCAGTGATCTGGTTGTCGCTCTCGTCCGTGGTGATGTAGGCCCCGGCCGTGAACTGGCCGTCCACCCTGCGGATGCCGTCAAGCGGCAGGCCAAGGGCCGTGAGCCGGGCGGCGTAGGGCGCGAAGTCCTTGCCCGCGCAGCCGAGGATGAGCGGCTTTTCGCCCAGCAGGGCCAGGTTGTAGGCGATGTTCCCGGCCGTGCCGCCGAAATACTCGTTCATGCCGTCCACTAGGAAGCAGACGTTCAGGATGTGGATCTTGTCCGGCAGGATGTGGTCCGCGAACTTGCCGGGAAAATTCATGATGCGGTCGAGAGCGAGCGAGCCGGAAACATACAACTGCATGAAATTCCTCCAGATCAAACGGGGATGGCCCGCCGGATGTCTCTAGAAGATCACCCCTGCGCGGCGGT
>JANXYI010000317.1 GCA_025350085.1 Deltaproteobacteria bacterium | reverse complement strand
CCAACCCCAGCTGCTCCAGCACAACCTCCACCCGGTGCCCGTAGGTGTGCGCCCGAGTGAGTTCCGCCCGCCAGGCCGCCTTGAGGTCCGCGGCCAGGGAGCTTGAGCCGGTCAGTGCCCGGAAGCGTTCCGCCAGGGTTGCCGGGGCCTGGAAGGTGATCTCCTGCGTGAGTTCTGTCGGAAACAGGGAAAGGCCCGGCGTGGCGTCGGAGACGAGCAGCCCGCCCCAGGCCCAGGTGTCGAAGTGCCGCTGGGTGAGCCCGCAGGGCAGAAGCGGGCTGGTGAGGTTCAGGCAGCAGCCCGCGGCTCCCGCGATGTCCGGCAGGGCCGTGTAGTAGTCCACAACCCCGCGCAGGTCGGTTTCCTGCGGCAAAATTTCCCGCCAGCCGTCATCCCCGAACACCGTCAGGTTGCCCAGGTCCGTCTGGGCGCGGGCGAGGCACAGGCTGCGCCAGGCCCGGCCTGTTTCCTCGGCGCAGAAGCCCGCCTGCCGGACCTCGGTGCCCGGCCAGAGTTCCGTGATGCCTAGCCTTTCCAGCCACCAGCCGAAGTCCGGCCGCTGGCCCTGGTCCAGCATGGCCCTGGCTGCGGACCAGGCGTTGTCTTTGGTGTCATCCTTGGATTCGGGGGGCAGGCCGCAGCCAGCGAAAAACCCGTCCTTGCCCGGAAAGGCGCTGCGGCCCACGAACACCAGCCGTTCCGCCAAATCCGTCAGACCCGCCCAGGCCGGGGCGGGCGGGCGCGGCGGGCTGTCCAGGTCGCTGCTGCGGGCGGCCAGGGGCAGATGCCGGACGTCTGTGGCGCCCAGCCTCCGGAGCGGCTCCACGAACCAGCGGTCAATGACGAAGAGCGGCAGGGCTGTCCAGAAGCGTGATTTCAGGCCGCTTATGAGGTGCAGCGGGTTGTCCACGCACCAGACCCCCACGCGCGCCCCGGCAGCGGCAAGCAGGTGGTACGTCTCGCCCAGCGGGTCCAGGCCGCTGAAGTTGACGCTGAGGAACAGCTCCGGGCATTCGCCGCCAGCCAGCCACGCGCGGTGGTCCACGGGGCCCGCGTCGCCGGTCAGGCGCACGGTCCAGCCGCAAGCAGCCAAGGCCTCGCGCAGTTCCATGCGCAACAGGTCGCCTTCGCCTCCGGGCAGCCAGGCCAGGCCTTGGCGCGGGGCCGGGGCGCTCGCGAAGAGCGCTGTCTGCACCCGGGCCAGGAGCGGGCCCCAGAAGCTTGGGAACAGGCGCGGCCCGGGCGCGTAAAGGATGACCCGCGCGCCGCTCCGGGCCAGGTCCACGATGTCCGCGGGCTGGGCCTCGGTAAAATTGGTTGGGATGCGGCTGCGCCAGTTCTGTCCCAACTGCGCGGCCAGGTCCGGGCACTCCACGTACCGGACGCTTTCCAGGTCCGGAAAATACTCCGGCAGGCGCTCCGGCTCTGGCCCCAGGCCCAGCAGCAGCGTGTCCGGCCCGCTTCCGCAGAGGACACGGAAGTCCCCAGCCGCTGAGGGCAGGGACTTGGCCAGGCCCAGCTCGTCGGTTATGCGCGGCCGGTCGGGACGAGCCTTGATGGCTTGGGGCATCTCGGGGCGTGCGGGCATGGGGCTCCTTGGCGACGGGCTCCTTGGCAAGGGAGCCCGTTTGGGCTAGGTGACGGTGACGCAGGACGGCCCATGAAACAATATCGCGACCATTTTTTCAAGCGCGCCAAGGCAGAAAATTACCCGGCGCGCAGCGTGTACAAGCTTCAGGAGCTGGACGCCAAGTTCGGCCTGCTTGGGCCCGGCCTGCACGTGCTCGACCTGGGCGCGGCGCCGGGCTCGTGGTCGCTCTTTGCGGCCCAGAAGGTGGGCCCCACCGGCCGTGTGCTGGCGCTGGACATCCAGACCACGGAGCAGGAGTTCCCGGACAACGTGCAGTTTCTGGTGCACGACGCCTTTGAGGACTCCCCGGAGCTACTGGCCGTCATGCAGCCGCTTGCGCCCTTTGCCCTTGTCCTGAGTGACATGGCACCGCGCACCACGGGCGTCAAGTTCACGGACCAGGCCCGGAGCCTGGAGCTCTGCGAGCGCGCCCGCGACGTGGCCGTGCGGCGGCTCAAACCCGGAGGCAATTTCGTGGCCAAGATCTTCGAGGGCCCGGACGCCAAGGGCTTCCAGGAGTCGCTCAAGCCGTTCTTCGAGAAGGTGCGCGGCTTCAAGCCCAAGAGCTCGCGGCCTGAGAGCAAGGAGACCTTCATCGTCGGGCTTGGCTTCCAGGGGCTTGGCATTCGGGGCGATGTCGAGTAAACAAACGCGTTTCTCGGGTTACGTCCCGGGGCAAGAATATTTCTGGAGGACGAATGTCAGGACACAGCAAATGGGCGACCATCAGGCGCGCCAAGGAAAAAACCGACGCCAAGAAGGGCCAGGTCTTCACCAAGGTCACCAAGGACATCATCCTGGCGGCCAAGGGCGGCGGCGACCCCAACCTGAACGCGCGGCTGCGCGGGGTCATTGCCAAGGCCAAGGCCGCCAACATGCCCAACGACAAGATCGAGACGGCCATCAAGAAGGGCACCGGCGAGCTGGCGGGCGGCGAAGTCTTTGAGCTGATGTACGAGGGCTACGCCCAGGGCGGCGTGGCCATGCTCGTCGAGGTGGCCACGGACAACAAGAACCGCACCATCGCCGAGGTCCGGCACATCATCAGCAAGGCCGGCGGCAGCATGGGCGACCCCGGAAGCGTGGCCTGGATGTTCGAGAAGCGCGGCGTGTTCGTCTTCGACAAGGCCAAGTACACCGAGGACCAGCTCATGGAAGTGGCCCTGGAGGCCGGGGCCGACGACGTGGTGGACGAGGGCGACACCATCGAGGTGCGCACCAATCCCGAGGACTACACCACGGTGGAGAAGGCCTTTGAGGACGCCGGGTTTGTGCCGGAGAGCGCCGAGCTGACCATGGTGCCCAAGAACCTGACCCCGGTGGACGCGGCCACGGCCAGGAAGGTCATGACCATCATGGAGAACCTGGAAGACAACGAGGACGTGTCCGCCGTGTACGTCACCGCGGACTTCACCGACGAAATCATGGAAGAGCTGGGGTAAGGCTGCCATGGGAGGGCCCGTCGTGGTGCTGGGGCTGGACCCCGGAAGCCAGGTGACGGGCTATGGCGTTGTGCGCGAGTCCTCGGGCAAGGCCGAACTCGTGGCCGTGGGCACCATCCGCACGCCTTCCGGCGGGGACATGGCCGGGCGGCTCGGCGTCATCTACAGCCGCGTGGCCGAGGTCGTGGCCGCGCACAGGCCCATGGAGGCCGCCATCGAGAGCGTGTTCGTGGCCAAGAACACGGGCTCGGCGCTGAAGCTCGGCCAGGCGCGCGGCGCGGCCATGGCCGCCTGCGCCGTGGCCGGCCTGACCGTGGCCGACTATTCGCCCGCCCAGGTCAAGAAGAGCCTGGTGGGCGCTGGCCGGGCCGAGAAGCAGCAGGTGGCCTTCATGGTCGCCCAGATCCTGGGCGTGAAAAAGCCCGACTGGGCGCTGGACGCCAGCGACGCCCTGGCCGTGGCCATCTGCCACCTGAACGAGCGCCGCGCGCGCAAACTCACGGGGGCGCTATGATCGCCTATCTCGAAGGCCGACTCCTGGATGTTTCGGCCAAGGGCTGTGTGCTGCTCACCCCCGGCGGGGTGGGCTACGAGATAGCCCTGCCCACCACAGCCCTGGTGACCCTGCCGCAGAAGGGCGGGGAGGTTCAGCTCTTCACGCACCTCATCGTGCGCGAGGAGGCGCTCGACCTCTACGGCTTTGCCGCCAAGGACGACCGCGACCTGTTCCGCCTGCTCATCGGCATCGACAAGCTGGGGCCCAAAAAGGCCCTGGCCATTCTCTCCCATTTCCGGCCCGACCACTTGCGCGAGCTGGTGCTGCGCGAGGACGCCGACACGCTGGCCACGGTGCCCGGCATTGGCCCCAAGTCCGCGCGCGAGATCATGTGGAAGCTCAAGGACAAGGTGGCGGGCATCAAGACCGGGCCGCTGACCGCACCGGGCGCAGTGGAGGGTCCCCAGAGCGAATACGCCGACGCCCTGGCCGGCATGAAGGCCCTGGGCTACACCGAGGACGAGGCGCGCGGCATGATGCGCGGGATCTTTGACGCCGAGCCGGACATCGACGCGTCCGCGGCGCTTCGTGTGGCCCTGAAGAAGATCGCGGCGGCGCGCACATGAGCACCCAGACGCCTCCCCATTCCCTGCCGGACGACACCATCCGGCCGAGCCGCCTCTCGGATTTCATCGGCCAGGACGACGTACGCGCGAACCTCGGCGTGTTCATCCAGGCGGCGCGCGAGCGCGGCAAGGCCCTGGACCACACGCTCTTTTCCGGCAACCCGGGCCTGGGCAAGACCACGCTGGCCCAGATCATGGCCAGCGAGCTCGGGGTGAGCATGGTCTCGACCAGCGGCCCGGTGCTCGAGCGCGTGGGCGACCTGGCGGCCATCCTGACCAATCTGTCGCGCCACGATATTCTCTTTATCGACGAGATCCACCGCATGCCCGCAAGCGTCGAAGAGATTTTGTATCCGGCCATGGAGGACTACAAGATCGACCTGATCATTGGCCAGGGGCCGGGCGCGCGCACGGTGAAAATCGACCTGGAGCCCTTCACCCTGGTCGGCGCCACCACCCGCGTGGGCTTACTCACCTCGCCCCTGCGCGACCGCTTCGGCTGCGTGTTCCGCCTGGAGTTCTACGCGCCCGAGGAACTCCAGCGCATCGTCCTGCGCGCGGCCAAGATCCTGGGCGTTCAGATCACCGAGGAGGGCGCCTGGGCCATTGGCAGGCGTTCGCGCGGCACCCCGCGCATTGCCGGGCGGCTCTTGCGCCGCATCCGCGACTACGCGGTGGTCCAGAACCAGGGCACGGTGGACAAGGAACTGGCCGAGCAGTCCCTCGACCGCCTGGACGTGGACCCCTACGGCCTGGACCAGATGGACCGCAAAATACTTTCGCTCATCGTGAACCAGTTCAGCGGCGGCCCGGTGGGGGTCAAGACCATCGCCGTGGCCTGCTCCGAGGAAGCGCGCACCATCGAGGACATCTACGAGCCCTTCCTCATCCAGTGCGGGTTCCTCAAGCGCACCCCGCGCGGCCGCGTGGCCACGGCCAAGGCCTACCAGCACCTCAAGATGCGCATGGACGGCGGCGGCGAGCTGCTGTAGGCAGACGTCTTGACTGGGCCGACGGTTCGCTGTAAGGCCTGCCATGCGCGCGATTCCGCCTGAAGGCGGCGCCCTGCGCCTGGATGGAAAGAGTAACGGCCCTGTAGGACATTGTCCCAAACCGACACACCGAACCGACGCGCCGGACCGGATGACTCCGGATGACCGGCGCAAGCCTCCCCTGGACCTGGACGCGGCGAAACAGCCGCCCGCTCCACGGGAACACGGAGGATACCCCCATGTTCGGACAGCTTTTCCAGCCCATGCACCTGCTGCTGGTCCTGGTCATCGCCCTGCTCGTGTTTGGCCCGGGCAAGCTCCCGCAGCTGGGAGCCAGCATCGGCAAGAGCATCCGCGAGCTGCGCAAGGGCCTGGACGGCGTGGCCGATCAGGCCAGCCAGCCCACGCAGCAGTCAGAGACCAAAAAATAGCCCGCCGCCGCACCGCCTGACCGGGAGTGATACCCGGCTCAAGCCTTGTGGCGGCATCAGACTTGCCGGAGTCCGCGCATCTGCGGGCTGCCGGCTTTTGGTGTTTGTGCCTGCCCGGCAACCGCTAGGAACACCATGGAGGCCCGCATGAACCAGCCTGAGAGCGGCATTTTCCTTTCCGCAGTGCTGGACCGCCCGGTCATCAGCCAGTCCGGGCGCGTGCTCGGCACCCTGTGGGACGTGGCCATGGGCCCGGGCGATCCCCTGCCCGTGGTGCCGCACCTGCTCGTGCGCAAGGGCGACCGGGTGCTGCGCGTGCCGTTTTCCGCCATCGCCCTGTTCAACCCCGTGGTGGTCTCGCTCAAGGGCGAGCCCGAGGGCCTAGGCGATCTGCCCGAGCCCGAGGACGAGGTGCTCATGCGCCGGGACATCCTGGACAAGCAGATCGTGGACGTGGACGGCGCCCGCGTGGTGCGCGTCAATGACCTGAGGCTCATCCCGGCGCAGGGCGAACTGTGCCTGTCCATGGTGGACATCGGCTTTCGGGGCGTGCTGCGCCGCCTGGGCTATCTCAAGGCCTGGGACTTTCTCGGCGGGGTGCTGAACCGCAAGCTCGCGCGCAAGGAGATCGACTGGCTGCTCGTGCAGCCGCTGGGGGCGAACCTCTCCCGGCTGACGCTCACCGTCACCCGCGACAAGCTCTCGGACCTGCACCCGGCCGACCTGGCGAACATCATCGCCCAGCTGCCGCACCAGAACGTCTCCGCCGTGCTGCACTCCCTCGACATGGAGGCCGCGGGCGAGGCCCTGGGCGAGATGGAGCCCGAGGTGTCGAGCCGCGTGCTCTCCCAGCTGGAGAGCTCGCACGCCGCCGACGTGCTGGCGGAGATGCCCCCGGACGAGGCCGCCGACGTGCTGGCCGAGCTCTCCGACGAGAAGGCCCAGGAGCTTTTGTCGCAGATGGACCCCGAGGACGCCGAAAAGGTCCAGGAGCTCCTGGAGCACGAGGACGACTCCGCGGGCGGGCTGATGAACAACGAGTACCTGTTCGTGGCCCCGGACGCCACGGTGGGCGATGCCCTGGACCAGGTGCGCCTGCTCGGCGCGGAGACGGACCACGTCTACTACATCTTTGTGCTGGACGAGGAAGAGCACCTGCAGGGGGTCTTGAGCCTCAAGCGGCTGCTGCTGGCCGAGGCGGGCGAACCCGTGGCCGAGGTCATGAGCCGCAACCCCAAGTTCGTGCCCGTGGACGCG
>JANXYI010000300.1 GCA_025350085.1 Deltaproteobacteria bacterium | reverse complement strand
GGCCTCGTGCGCCTTCTCGAACTCCTCGATGGCCTCCTCCTTGTTCCCGTTCTTCATGAACGCCTCGCCGCGCAGCATGAGCGCGATGGGGCTCTTCTTCTTCATGCCGAGGATGGTCTCACACACGTGGAAGACCTTGTCGAATTCGCCCTGCTCCATGTGCACACGCGCATCCTGCACGAGTCGGCTGATCTTGGACTGCGGCTTGATGACGCCGGCCATTTTTTCAATGAGGGTGTCCACGGACACGGGCTTGGTGACAACGTGGTCCACGCCGATCTCGAAGAGCAGGGACAGGGATTCCTTGGTGGTCTCGTAGGTCAGGACGATGAGCTTCAGCAGGGGATACTGGGTCTTGGCCATGCGCAGGAAGTCCGTGGTCGGCTTTCCAGACAGGATGCGGTCGGCCAGGATGAGCACCGGGACATTGGCCCGTGCCTGCTCCTTGATCCCGTTCAACGCGGCCCCGGGGTCACGGAAGGCCCCCACGCAGTCGCGCTTGATCTGCAGGGCGCGCAGCACCCCCGCGCGCACGGTCTTGATGAACAGCGTGTCCTCGCTCAAAATTACGAGGGCGCCGCACTGGTCCTCCAGAAACTGGCGCACATCCTGATCGAATCTGGGGGCCGCAGGCTGCTTGACCGTGGTCGTGGAAAGGCTCTCCGCCTGCCAGGAAGTTATCTCGCTCATACGCTGCCCTCTTGATGCCTGTGGGTCATTACCGCGAAATCCTGAAACCAGCCGCGGTGCTCACACCATAGGCATGGCCTACGTAGTTCTGTCAACGCATATGCAAAAAATAGCGGAAAAGAAATTTGTGCGCAGGGGGGCGGTTGCCGGGAATGGTCCCACTGTCGGCTTCCTCCAATATTGTTTGGGGGATGGCAGCGGCTAGCGCCGGAAGCGGTTGCGCACGGCCAGGAAGGGTTCTCCCATTCTAAAGGCGCGTGCACCTCGTGGCGCAAGGGAGGGAGAAAATGCCTCCGGGGCTCAGGCCCCTTGGAACCCCCATTGGGGGTGAGGGGCGGGCCTGCTGTTTGGGTTAAGCAAAGTATTAGTCGAGTGTATTTGCGAGAATGGAAAAACCGCTGACATGACCGGATTTGTCGATCCAGATTTGCTGCGAGCGCCAGACGGTCTGCCCGAACTCGCCTGGACGCGAGGGGCGTTCTGAAGAGTACTCAAGGCAGTTGTCCGTCACCCTATGCGGTGGGCCGAAGAGCCCGATCACCTCGGCGCGCGTCATGCCCAGGCGCAAACCTCCCTTGGTGCGAATGGTCGCGCTGACGGTGTCCGCCTCCTTGCATCGCTCGCGGCGCTTGAGGATGCGGGCCTTGTCGGAGTGAACATGTACTCGCATCAGCCAATCCGGGTAGACGACAAAGACCACCGCCGTGTCATCCCCTGGCCGGGAAGAAGTGTAGCAGTAGAGGGAGTCGTCGTTCTCCCCGAAGTGGGTTTTGGGCGCTGGCCCCAAAAAGGCCAGAACATCCTTGCCGTACTTGTCGGCCAGATTAAATTCGCGGTCCTGCTTCGGGCCAAGACCCACGAGGAGATGGTGTTCGTCTGCGAGCACGGCGGAGTAGGGCGGCTTCTCCACCCTGGGTTTGTGGTAGGAGCTCGTAGGCTCATTCACGAGGATGCGCGACATGGCCTGCCCCGCCATGGCAGTGCTGGCCAGGGCGAGGAGCACCAGTATTGTCAGGATCGGAAGCCACTTTGCCCTATTTCCCGACATGAATCCAACCTCCCGTATGTGTCCTGAGCTGTTCACGCGTGTTGCGGTCAACGATGATGCATCCGGTTGAGGCAGTGTGGTCCTTATTGTCTCCATGAATGAGAATGCTGTCTGGCTTGCGTCCCATTGCCTCGACTCTCGCACGCGTCTCGTCATCGGGCACCAGCCGGTATATTGGGCGGGTTAAGTCCGTCCGATAGTTTGGGTCCGTGATGTCCTTAATCCGCCAGTTGCCTTGCGGAATGGGGCCATGGTCCTCCACATGCTCCTGGCTGGAATTGTTTTTCGCGTCGCCCTGGCCGCTGTAGCCCTTATCTGTCATGACTTGGCCCTGTTCGTCGCGCAGAACCCCCTTGCCCTGGTCCCAGGTCAGATGCGGCTGCCTAGGCGTTGGCGGCGGCGGGATCACCTTGCCAATCTTGGCGGGCGGCGTGACCTTGCCGCGCACCTCGTAGCCACCGGAGATGGATCCGCCTCCGCCCGCGCCGTACCGCCCGTGCTCGTCGTAGGGCTGGGGCTTGTGGCCCGCGCCGATCTTCGTGTGGCCGCCCGAGTCTAGACTCATTCCGGCGGACGCCGACTTGCCGTCCCCACTCACCCAGGTCCAAAGGCGCTTGTCCGTGTTTCCAGTTTCCATATCTGACCTCCTATGGTCTTTCAACGAAATATAGCATGGGCTTTCCGGCCTGGACAAAAATCACCCGTTATTGGCCGTCAAAAGGACAAAAATTCCCTGTTGACAGGGTTTGGGAGAAGACTGCCCGTATCCCCCTCGACCCGCCGGGGCACCTTTTGTCGCCCCCTTCCAAAGCGCCCGGCTTTGGCGTAATGAACCCGGACGTATGGTGCATCTGGAGCATGTGAACTGCATCCTGGGCGGAGCCCAGGCCCTCAAGGACGTCACGCTGCATGTGGAGCGCGGCGAGTTCGTGTTCTTGACCGGCCCCTCGGGCGCGGGCAAGACCACGCTTCTGCGTGTGCTCTACGGGGACTTGAAGCCCAAGAGCGGCGCGGCCGACGTCGCGGGCGTGGACCTCATGCGCCTGAGGGACGCCCAGCTGCCGGAGCTGCGGCGCAAGGTCGCCGTGGTCTTCCAGGACTTCAAGGTCCTGCCCGAGCGCAGCGTGTTCGAGAACATCGCCATTGCTCTTGAGGTGCGCGGGGTGTCGGCGGTTTCCATCGACCGCCGCGTGCGCGCCGTGATCCGCGCGCTCAACCTGGAGGAGCGCTCCTACGCGCCCTGCCGCGAGCTTTCCGGCGGCGAGCAGCAGCGCGTGGCCATTGCCCGCAGCATGGTCGTCAACCCGGAGCTGATCCTGGCCGACGAGCCCACGGGCAACCTGGACTCCGACCTCTCGCGCCACTTGATCGACCTGTTCAAGCAGTTCAACACCTACGGCACGACCATCATCATGGCCACGCACAACCGCGAGGTGCTCTCCTGGGCGCCCGAGGCCCGGCAGGTGCACCTGGTGCGCGGCGAGATCGCGCCCATCCCGCCCGGTGCGCCCGGCTCGGTGCTGGATACGAGCGCCGTCATCGGGAGCCGCCCGTGAGCACGACCAGACTGTTTCTGCGCGGCGTGGCCGACATGCGCCGCTTCCCCCTGCCGCAGCTGTGCACGCTGATCACCGTGTGCATGGTGGCGCTCTTGGCTGGCACGGGCCTGCTCATCCTGCACAACGTGCAGCAGGAGGTGCTGAAGACCCAGGCCCAGGCGCGTTTCCAGATCTACTGGAAGGTGGGCGCGGACGCGACCACCGTGGAGTCCCAGTGGACGGACCTGAAGCGCGCGCCCGGCGTGGCCGAGGTCAGCACCTTCACCCCGCGCGCGGCCCTGGCCGAGCTCATGCGCGGGCTGGCGCCCAAGACCTCGGGCGGCGGCCTGGTGAGTGGCAATGGAGCCAACGCGACTTCTGCCGAGGACTTCGCCTGGCTGGAGGGCGACAACCCGCTGCCAGCCACGGCCCTGGTCAGCTTCAACATCCCGCCCGGCGAGGACGCCGAGCCCTGGATGGGCCGCATGTATGCGCGCCTGAAGGGGCTGGAGGGCGTGGAGCAGGTGACCTACAACCCCACGCAGCTGACGCTCGCCACGGGCTGGATCGCGCTGATCCAAAAGGCGGCCTGGCCAGCGCTCGGCTTCTTTGCGCTCGTTGTGGGCCTGGTGGTGGGCAACACGCTCAAGCTGATGATGCTGGCGCGCAAGGACGAGGTGGAGATCCTGTCGCTCGTCGGCGCGCGGCCCTGGTTCATCCGCGCCCCGCTCTTTGCCAACGGCGTGGTGCAGGGGCTCACGGGCAGCGTGCTCTCGCTTGTTTGTCTCAAATTTTTGCAGGCCTGGCTCAGAAGCGTGCTCGACGTGCCGCCGCTGTTCCTCAAGGTCGAGTTCCTGCCCCTGTGGCATCACGCCGAGGTTGATTTTGAGCAGCTTGTCATTCCCGGCTTCGGCTTTTTCAACAAGCCCGCCGATCTTCTGACCGATC
>JANXYI010000274.1 GCA_025350085.1 Deltaproteobacteria bacterium | reverse complement strand
CAAGGAAGGCACGCTGCGCCGCATCCGCGCCGAGCTGGTCCGGCAGAACACCTGGCAGGGCCGCGAAGGCTATTGCCCGGACAAACTGCCCCAGTGGGGCAGGCCGCCCCAACAGGGTGCGGACAAAAAGGACAGGCCATGAACACACCTGCGAAGTCTTTATCCAAGAATTCAAGGGGGTCCAAGGGATCCAAGGGTTCCGAGGGGACCAAAAGGACTGAGGGGCCTGGGGGGGGCGGGCGCGTGGAACGCGTGGCAGCCCCCCCCCTGGCGCTGACCCTCTACTGGCGCGGGGACCGGCTGGAGCGCCTGGAACTGGGCCGGATCGAGGGCAAGGATGGGGCCCCGGAGCTGCCCGTTGCCGCCAGCCCCGAGGCGCACGCTGTACACAAGGCGCTGACGCGGCTGGCCGCGGGCCAGGACGCGGAATTTCCAAACCTGCCCCTGCGCTGGGACGCGCTCCCGGCCTTCACGGCTTTGGTCCTGCGCACGCTTTTTGAACAGGTGCCCAGCGGCCGCACCGTGACCTACGCCGAGCTGGCCGCCATGGCCGGGCAGCCGGGCAAGGCCCGGGCCGTGGGCCAGGCCATGGCCAGGAACCCCTGGCCGCTCGTTGTGCCCTGCCACCGGGTGCTGGGCGCGGGCGGCGCGCTCACGGGCTACACCAACCCCCACGGCCTGGACCTGAAGGCGCTCTTGCTGGCGCTGGAATCCGGCCAAGGCCGGGGCCAGTCCGCCAGGGGCTAGGAGGGAACATGGCCTACGGCTTTCGCCTGGACGACGTGCGCATGGCCTACATCCGCCTCTCCCGGCCGGACATCCCGCCCGGGCACCTGGCCTTTGCCCTGGTGCTGGACAAGGTGGCCTATGCGCTTACCCGTGCGGTGCTGCAAAAAGACACGCTCTCCATCAATGACGAGCTGTGCGAGGTGGAGCGCATCCTCCAGCGCGCGGGCAACAGGCAGGTCTCGGTGCTCATCCGCGACTCCTCCGGCACGAGGCCGGACTATGTCGAGCCGGTGCTCTTCCACCATTCCTTCTTCCTGCCCTTTGTGGACTACGCGCGGGCCATGCCCCCGAGCGCAGGCTACGAGAAGCCGGAGCTCCTGGCCGTCTTCACCCACGCCTTTGACGACAACGAGATGCTGCGCTTCTGGGAGGCGCACTATGCGCGCTTTGTGGACCATCGCCATTTGTACGTCATCGACCACGGGTCCGCGGTGTCGCCCCGGACCGTGCTCCACCCCCATACCAACGTGGTCCGCATACCGCGCGGGGAGGTGGACTACACCAATCTCGTCCAGTACTGCGCCTGGTTCCAGCGCTTTTTGCTGACGCAGTACCGCTGGGTGCTGCACACGGACGCCGACGAGCTCCTCGTGCACGAAGACGGCAACGAGGCCCTGCTGGCCCGGCTGGCCGGGCAAAACGGGCAGTTTGGGCCGTTGGGCGAGGGCCCAAGCGGCATCCTGAAGCCGCAGCACGCCTGTGAGGTGCTGCACGACGTGCGCACAGAAAAGCGGCTGCGTCATGGCGAGTCCATCTCCGCCCAGCGCAGCCTGCTGCTGCCCTCCGAGGGAATATACAAGAAGCCGCTTTTGGCAAGCATTCCGGCCAGCTGGCTGCCGGGCTTCCACCAGGTGTACGAGGAGGCCAGCGTGCGCGAGGAGCCGGGCCTGTGGCTGCTGCACCTGCTGCCAGCGGACGCGGGCCTGCTCTTGAAGAAGAACCGCAAGTGGAACGCCGTGCGCCAGACCGTGACAGCCCGTGGCATCAGCCCCCAGGACCGGCCCGCGGACAAGAAGGCGCTGGGGAAATGGTTCGCCAAGGCCCTGGCCGACGAGCGGGTGGTGCCCATACCCGAGGCCCTGCGCGGGAAGTTCTAGGCCAGGCCGGAAAAACGTGCGCCCCGCGCGGCCGTCCTGGTTTGGACGACCGCGCGGGGCGCGCAGGTATGCGTGGCCAGACGCCTAGGTTATGATGGTGCCCACCTGGTGGTGCGCGGCGTCCACGATGATGATGTCCGTGTTCGCGTTCAGGCTGTTGATGTTGTTGGCGATGACAACAGCCGCCCCGCCGCCGCCGTGTCCATCCGCATCGTACATGAGCGAGTGGCCTGTGTCGTCCAGGAACCAGCAGGGGGACGTGCTTGCGCCGGAGGCATTGTACCCGGCCGTGCTGGTGAAGATGTGGCTGTTGAGCCCCGTCGTGGTGTTGTACCCGAAGCTTCCTCCGGCGTTGTCCGCGTAGAACGCGAACTTGTCCGTGCCGCTGGTGAAGTTGGTGATGGTGTCGCCAGCGCCCCCGGTTCCCGACGTATCGCCCCCGTTATCGCTCAGGGACTTGTACAGGAACAGGTCCGCGCCGCTGCCGCCCGTGAGCGTGTCCGCCCCGCCGCCGCCGAAGAGGACGTTGGAGTAGCCGTTGGCGGGGCTGTTGGTGTTGACGCCCGTGATCGTGTCCGCCCCTGCGCCGCCCTGGATGTACAGGTAGCCCCCGGTGACGCCGCTGGCGTCAAAGGTCAGGGCGTGGCTGCTGTCGATGGTGTGGGCGTCGACATTGAGCGTCTGCCCGGAGGTAAAGAGCGAATCGCCCACGGTCTCGCTGGCGTTTGAGCCGATGTTGTCGAAGATGATGTTGCTGAAGGCGCTGACATGGCTCAGGTCGTCGCTGGTGCCGACGGCGTCCGTGAAGTGCAGGGTGTCTGTGCCGCCGCCCCCGGTGATGTGCACATGAGAGCTCATGTCCGAGCCCATGGTGAGGGTGTCGGCGCCGGTGCTGCCCTGGATGTCGACGACGTTGGTGCCGTCGCCGCTGTAGCTGTAGTGGAAGTGGGTGAAATCCTCCGTGCCCGAGGCGTTGACCGTGAACGTGGAGGTGTGGCTCGCCGAGCTGTTCAGCGTCGTGGTGACATCGGTAGCAAAGCCGCTGTTGTCGATCTGACTGCCGTTGACCGTGACGTGGACGTCGGTGAGCGAACCCACCTGGATATGGTTGATGGTCGTGTTGCGCAGGTCCGCGTCGGCGGTGGTGATGCTCAGCGTGTTGGAGCCGCCGCCGCCGTCGATGGCGCCGCCTGCGGCCGGGGTGCCGTCCTGCAGGGTGAAGATGTCGTCCCCCGCGCCGCCGGTCAGGTGGTCCGCCCCGTGGCCGCCGGTGATCTAGAAGCCGTAGGCGCCGGTCACGCCGGAGGCGTCGAAGGTCAGGGCGTGGCTGGAGGAGAGGTTGTGGCCGTCGATGTTGATGTGGCCGAGTGAGCCCACCAGGGTCTGGGCCACGGCGTTGGTGATGGTCAGGTTGGTGGTGGCGTCGCCCAGGGTGAAGTTCTCAAAGCCGCTGACGTTGTGCAGGTCATCGGTATAGTTCGCGTGGCCCTGGTCCTGGGTGAAGCTGAAAGAGTCGGTGCCGGTGCCGCCGCTTAAGGTGTCGGCGTTGGTCAGGTGGGTGCCCATGCTCACCTGGTCGGCTCCGTGGCCGAGGGAGATGGAGTCGGCGCCCGCGCCCGCGGTGATGTAGAAGCCGTAGGCGCCGGTCACGCCGGAGGCGTCGAAGGTCAGGGCGTGGGTGGCCCCGAGGCCCGAGGCATCGATGCTGATGTGGCCCAGTGCGCCCACCAGGGTCTCGGCCACGAGTTCGGTCACGGTGATGCCGGTGGTGGCGTCGCCCGGGGTGAAGTTCTCAACGCCGCTGACGTGGTTCAGGTCGTTGGCAAAGTCCGTGTGGGTTGCATGGTCGGCCTGGGTGAAAGTCAGGCTGTCGGTGCCATTCCCGCCCGCGACGGTGTCCGCGCTGGTCAGGTGCGTGCCGAAGCGGAAGAAGTCGTTATAGCCGGTGCCGGTGATGCTGTCGTTCCCGGCCCCGGCGGTGAAGTCCAGCTTGCCGATCAGGGCGGAGGCGTTGAGGGTCAGGTTGTGCGCGCTGGTGAGGGAGCTGGCGTCAAAGAACAGGGTGCTGGAGCTGGTGTCCACCATTGACCCGGGCAGGGTCAGGGACACGGAGGCCGTCGGATCGGTGAGGAACACGTTCTCCACGCTCGTCACCGACATCAGGGCGTTCGCGACGCCGGGGAGCGGCTGGAAATAGAGCGTGTCGCTGCCGCCTCCGCCGTTGATGAAGGTGTTGCCGCTGTGCATGTGCGTGCCCATGAGGAAGGTGTCGTTGCCACCCCGGCCGACGAAGTGTTCGTAGTAGTCACTCACATTGCCGTCTTCGCCGCCGATGAAGGTCGTGGCGACGGTGTTGCCGGAGATAGAGTCCCCGTGGCTGGAGGCGGTGACAGTGGTGATGTTTGAGGGCAGGTCCACCTGCAGGGCCGGATTTTCATTGCCCCTGGGCTCTTCGAAGGCATTGTTCGGATTTCCGCCGGGCGCGAGGTCCACATGCATGGCCACCAGGCTGCTGCTCAGGTTCAGGGTCGTCCCGGTCACGGGCGGAATAATGTGGTTTATGGCATCTGGGGTGAAGATGAACGGACCGGGATTCCCAGGGCCAGGGAGCCCGCCGGGGCCTGGGAGTCCGCCAGGGCCAGTCGGCCCAGTCGGCCCGGTGGGGCCGGTGGGCCCGGTGGGGCCAGTTGGCCCGGAGGGGCCGAGCAGGCTGGCGAGGGTGAAGATCGAGCCCTGGCCCAGGGTCACGGTCTGGCCCTGATCCGTACCAAGCTTGGAGACATCGGCGGCGGCCTTGGCGGCATCGGCCAGGGCCTGGGCCTGCTGCGCGATCATGGATTCGGCAGCGGCCTTGGCCGAGGCGTCGGCAGCGGCCTTGGCTACGGCATCGGCCTTGGAGGCGGCGTCGGCAGCGGCCTTGGCAGCGGCCTCGGCAGCGGCCTTGGCCGCGGCAGCGGCGGCAGCCTTGGCCGAGGCATCGGCAGCAGCCTTGGCTGCGGCGTCGGCAGCGGCCTGGACCTTGGCGTCCTTGGCCTGGCCCTGGGTGCCCGGCGTGGAGCTTACGGTGTCCTTGGGCACGCCCTGCTGGATTCCTGCGGCAGTCAGCGCATTGAAATACTTGAATTCCTGGGGCGTCATGATCATGATCGGGCCAGCGCCGAACTTGCCCACCTCGACCTTGACGCCGGACTGGGAAAGGACCTGGAAGGCCCCGCCGCCCAGGGGCTGGACAATGACGGGCTTGCCGTCAAAGACCATGACCAGGTGGTTCTCGCCGCCGCCCTGGCCCTCGGGCGGGATGGTGTGCCCCGTCTCTGTGCCGCGGATGCCGATGGTGGCCAGCGGGCTTTGCATCTTGAAGGCTTCGGGGTTCTTCTTGACGATCTCGCCGGTGACGGTGCGGAAGGTGCCCTGGGCCAGCTTGAACAGGGCCTGGCCCGAGCCCTTGTCCGCATCAAAGACGTACTGGTCCAGGCTGACCTTG